>CAZTNO010000417.1:0-1510 GCA_964614865.1 uncultured Clostridia bacterium | reverse complement strand
GGTCAGGCTCTCGTACTGGCTGATCTTGTCGGAAATGAAACCGATGCCGGCCCGCGGATCGCTCCCGAGACGAGGGTCGTAGCGGACCATTCCCCCGTCGGGGCGGAGCACACCTGCCATCAGCCGCAGCAAGGTGCTCTTGCCAACGCCGTTGATGCCGGTGATCAGCGCCACCTGACCCGGCGGGATCTCCAGGTCGAAGTGGGCAAACAGCGGCTTGCCGTTGAAACCGAAGGTGAGGTCATCGAGACGGATCATGCGGTCCTCCTTCCGGGGGTTTTCCGGAATCTCGGCGGCGGGCCAGTTCGGCGACCGCCTCACCGGGGGAAAAGCCCAGCGCTGCGATGCGGGCCAGGTACTCGTCGGTCTCCAGGCGGAAGGCCTCCCGGCGCTCGCCCTCCAGCCGGCCGCGGTCGAAGCCGACAAAGCTGCCGGCCCCCGGGCGGGTGACCAGGAACCCTTCGGTCTCGAGTTGGTTGTAGACCTTGAGGACGGTATTGGGGTTGACCCCCAGCCGCAGGGCCAGGTCGCGGATCGAGGGCAACGCATCGTCGGGCCCCAGTGTCCCCGAGACGATCGCCCGTTGGATGGCGCGCTTGACTTGCTCGTAGACCGGTACGGCCGACCGCGGGTCGAGGACGATCTCCAGGAGGTGCCGGGGAGGGGATATCACTGTACTACTCTTATATAACAGTAAGTCACTTCTGTCAACCCCTTGAACGAGATCGCCGATTGTGCCAGAATTTTCAGGGAGGCCTTCATGAAAAGAGCTTGTCAGATCGCTGCCCTGCTCGGCGCCCTGTGGATGCCCCTGACCGCGGGGGCCTCGTTCCAGGTGGACTGGGTGTCGCGCTACGTCTGGCGCGGCTTCGACCTGGCGGACAATCGTTCCTGCGTGCAGCCCCAGGTGACCTTTGCGCTCGGCAGCTCGGGATTCTCCGTCAATTTGTGGGCCAACTTCTGCCTGGAGGACCGTTTTCTGACCAAAGACTTCGACGAGATCGACTTCACCCTGATCTACGCCATTCCCACCGGCGCAGCGGTCAGCCTGGAAGCGGGCCTCATCTGTTACGCCTTCTACGCCGCCCCCGGCTTCACCTTAAAAAACAACACCTCGCCCGAAATCTATCTCAAGGGGGGATTGCCGGAGCTGCCCCTGGCCCCGACCCTGACCGTCTATTACGACCTGAACCTCGGTTCGGGTCTCTACGCCAACCTGGCCGTGAGCCAGCCCCTGGCGATCGCCCCGGGGGTCACCCTCGGGTTGTCGGCAGCACTCGGCTTCAACTCCCGCCAGTACATCGCGGGCAGCGGCTTCTCCGACCTGTCCTTCGGTGGAGCCCTGCCGCTGAATCTTGGCCGGGCCACCCTCACCCCCTACCTCCGCTATTCGCTCACCCTGCTGGAATCGGTCAACTCCCGAAACGAATTCTGGTTCGGCGCCTCGCTGGCGTTCTGACCCCGCCTTTTAGCCAGCATCAGCTTTTCGTGCACCCTTCCGCTCCATCGG
>CAZTNO010000416.1:0-1526 GCA_964614865.1 uncultured Clostridia bacterium | reverse complement strand
AAAGAGTATCCGGCCAAGATCATCGGCACCGACCCCAAGACCGATCTGGCCCTGCTGAAAATCGACGTCAAGAACTTTCCCGCCATCGAACTCGGCGACTCCAACAAGGTCGAGGTCGGCGAGTGGGTGCTGGCCATCGGCAACCCGCTCGGCCAGGCGTTCACCGTCACCTCGGGCATCATCTCGGCCGAGGGGAGGCAGCTCGGCATGGCTGACCTGGAGGACTTCCTGCAGACCGATGCCGCCATCAACATGGGCAATTCGGGCGGGCCGCTGCTGAACATGCGCGGCGAGGCGATCGGCATCAATTCGTCGATCCTGACCCCCAACCAGGGGAGCATCGGCATCGGTTTCGCCATCCCCGCCAACATGGCCAAAAAAGTGGTCGCCGACCTGAAGAGCAAGGGCAAGGTGGTGCGAGGCTGGTTCGGCATCACCATGGAGTACCTCACCGAAACGCAGGCCAAAGAGTTCGATATCGGGAGCGCGGGGGCGCTGGTGGCCTCGGTGGAAGAGGGCTCACCGGCCTCTAGGGCGGGTTTGAAGCGCTACGATCTGATCGTCGAGGCCAACGGCAAGAAGATCAACTCGGCCATGGACCTGCAGCAGGAGATCGCCAACTCCAACCCCGGCGACACCGTCGAGGTCAAGGTGATCCGCAACAACAACCCATTGAAGATCAGCGTCAAGGTTTCGGAGGCCCCCGCCTCAATGCGTATTTCGGGGGGCGAGGACAACGGATCGGGCGATTCGATCGATCTGGGCATGATCGTCGAGAACAACAACCCGGCGCTGGCGCGCCAGCATGAGCTCAAGACCTCAGCGGGGATTCTGGTGAAGCGGGTGGCCCAGGGCGGGATCGCCGCCGCCAACCGTCTGCGGGCGGGCGACGTCATCCTGGGGGTGAACCGCACCGAGATCACCGGCGTCGACCAGTTCCGCCGCATCATGTCGGGCAAGCGCCCCGGCTCCACGGTGCTCATGCTGATCAATCGCTTCGGGGAGGAGGCCACCTTGCACTTCCAGCTCCCCGAGGAATGAGGTTTTTCAAGGCGAGTTCGGCCGGCAACGCCTTTCTGGTGGTGGCGGGCGCCTCTGCCCGCAGGCCACCGGGGGCACTGTCCGGACTCGCCGCCACCCTGTGTCGCCTCGACCTCGGCATCGGCGCCGACGGGGTGGTTTTTTTAAGGCGCCAGAGGGGGCAGGTCCTCTTCCGGATTTTCAACCGCGACGGCTCGGAGGCTGAGCTCTCGGGCAACGGCCTGGCCTCTGCTGCCGCCTTCCTGCTGGCCCCGGGGAAGGCGACCTCGGTGACCCTGGCCACCCGGGTCGGCTCCCGGCAAGTGGAATTGTTGTCCCGCGACCGGCGGTCGGTGAACCTGCGGGTCGAGATCGGTCCCCCCGACTTTGCCGATCGCCGTTTTTTCCCTTTCCTCCCCGCCGCCTCGCTGCGGCTGAACTGGCAGGGGATAGAGTTCTTTCCGGTAGCGGTGGGCAACCCCCACGCGGTAATTTTTTGCGAAGGG
>CAZTNO010000415.1:0-1528 GCA_964614865.1 uncultured Clostridia bacterium | reverse complement strand
ACCTGTGTGGTAGGCGGAGTGACGCCGGGCAAGGGGGGGCAAAAGCACCTCGATCGCCCGGTGTTCGACACAGTGGAGGAGGGGGTGCGGCTCCTGGGGGCCAACGTCTCGATCATCTTCGTGCCGGCGGCAGTTGCCGCCGACACCATCATCGAGGCGACCGCCGCCGGGGTGGAGCTGGTGATCTGCGTGTCGGAGGGGATCCCGGTGCTGGACATGGTGCGGGTCAAGCACTTCGTCCGCTCCACCCGCACGCGCCTGATCGGGCCTAATTGTCCGGGGGTGATTTCGCCGGGCAAGGCCAAGGTCGGCATCATGCCCTCGCACATCCATCGCGAGGGTTCGGTCGGCATCGTCTCCAGGTCGGGCACCCTCACCTACATCGCTGTCAACCAGATCACCCAGCAGGGCTTAGGGCAGTCCACCGGGATCGGCATCGGCGGGGATCCCATCATCGGCACCAGTTTCGTCGATGCCCTCGAGCTGTTCGCCCGCGACCCCCAGACCGACACCGTGGTGCTGATCGGGGAGATCGGCGGCAACCAGGAAGAGGAGGCTGCCGCCCTGATCAAACGAGGCTTTGACAAGCCGGTGGTGGCGTTCATCTCTGGCCAGACGGCCCCGCCGGGGCGTCGCATGGGCCATGCCGGGGCCATCATCGCCGGCGGCCGCGGCACGGCCCGGGAGAAGATGGACGTGTTGCGGGAAAGCGGGGTGGTGGTGGTGGAGAACCCCGCCGACATCGGCGCCACGGTGGCCCGGGTGCGGGCAGGAGGCTGAAGATGGAAAGGCTCAAGATCGGCTATCTGTCGGCCATCCGGGTCGAGGACCAGTTCATCGGCGGGGTGATGATCACCGACAGCACCGGAATTCCCCTCGAGTTCAAGTATACCGAGCCGATCCATCCCACCCGCATCCACCAGATCATCTTCGGCCGGGTGCTGGAGCGCTACATCCACGACGAGGTGATCAAGAAGAACCTCCTCAAGGAGGTCAAGAACGCCCCCCAGTTCTACTTCGTGCCCGAAACCGAATACCTGGGCGACGACGGCGGGATCAAGGTGCCCTTGCTTGCCCTGCAAAAGACCCCCTTGCCCGCCTTGAGCGGGATCGGCGAGATCCAGCGCATCAAGGACCGGGAAGTTTTGGTGCAACCCGCCACCAGTACCAGCCCCTTGCGGGTGACCTTTGCCAGCCCCGAGCCCGACGTGCAGGAAAAAGTGCTCGCGGTGATCCGCTCGTTTGCCGACAAGATGGACATGCTCGAACCTTTCGGCCGGGTGGAACAGGCCCTCAAGGCCTTATGCCAAAGCAAGGGCTGAGCCTGTCGCGGCGTCTGGCCGCCCGGTTGCTTCGGGGCATTTCCTCTTTCACGGTGTACGACTTGACCTGGCGCTTCCGGGTGTCGGTGCTCGATTTCGCCCCCCCCCGCCCCCCGCAGGTGGTGGAACACGGATTTCCGGGGTGTCCCAAGGTCGTTGGTGCCAGCTGGGCCGCCTGGGTGGGAGCGATCAACGACCGGGGGGGC
>CAZTNO010000414.1:0-1532 GCA_964614865.1 uncultured Clostridia bacterium | reverse complement strand
CCTGGCGCGCGGCCACGAGTCGCCGCAACCAGCAGCCAGCCCCGCCTGGAAGAAGCGGTTGCGGGGCTCCAGGCCTGGAAGATGCTGCGCGGCCTGCCCCCCAGCGCCCCTGAGGTCGCTCGGCACGTCGCCACCGTGATGGACTACCTCGGCTTCCTGCTCAGGACTCCGGCCAGCACGGCCATCTCAGTGAGCGAGAGGGGCGCGGACTGGGCCCTGCTCGATGCCAGGATGTCGGCGAGCGACCTTGCCCGACCCATTCCCCAATTTGGCTCCCAGGCCTGTAAGCGTTCAGGCCATTGTAAATGGTCGGTCCGCGTCCAGTGGTGTCGGGCGCACGTAGGAGACCTGCATTGGCTGAGGGCCCCGTGCCAGCCCCCTGGCCTGGGCGGTCCTTCCACGACTCCGCGGGGAAAGGTCGGCCACGTCCGGGGATGAAGGCGCCCTGAACCGCGGGCGCTGCCTCGCGCCCATCCTCCCATGCCGCTCGGCTGGCCAGTAGGTATCCTGGCCTCCGGCGTGGCCGCCACCGGAGGCCAGTGTCAGGTTCCAGGGCGCGGGAGCAGTGACCCGGGAGGCTGCCGGCGGATGAAGGCACTCACTGCCTCCCTGAGATAACCGAGGGCGTTTCGCCCCTGCCGCCGACAGGTCTCAACGACGGTCATCACCCGCTCGGCGAACCTGCTTCCGGCGTTGCTGCGGGAACCGAAGCTTACCTTCCGCCACCGCACGGCGGGGCGAAGGGCTCGTTCCGAACTGTTGTTGGTCGGCTCGACGCCCCCCACCGAAGCGAACGTCCAGAGACCAGGGAAGACCTTCAGCAGGTTGGTGCACGTGTTCTGGGTCTTGGAATGCCCACAGACAGCACCCCGTTCCAAGAGCGCCTGCATCCTCTCCTGCACGGGCTTCAGTCGCTTCTTGAGACTGCCCCGAGAGAGTCGGCCCTCCTTGAACCGATGCCAATACTTGAAGACCTGGTCATGGATGGCCACCCCCTCTTCTCCGATCGGCCTGGATGCGCCACCACGTCCTGTGATCCGTTCGAAGTCACGCTTGATGTGAGCCCAGCAGAGGGCCCTCTTCTCGATAGGATGGAAGGAGTAGCCGGAGTAGCGGTCGGTGCCCAGGATCCCGTCGAAGTTCTCGCCCACGAGGTCCTTGGCCGCTTCCTGGCTCCTGCTGGGCGCGATTCGGTAGACGGCCAGGTCCGGCGTGTTGCCGCACCAGATCCAGGCTCGCTTGTCGCCCTCCTTCCAACTGGACTCGTCGGCGTTCACCACTGGGGCCGACTGCACGGCCCTGGCCGCCTCCTTGACTGGATCGGCCAGAGCCATGCTCACCAGTTCTTCCTGGGCCTTCACCGCTCCCAGGCTCACGGGCACCCCAAGCACAATCTCCACGAACTCCTGGACGTCCCGCCGGCTCATTCGGAATCGACCAGTCAGCAGAGACGCCAGGGCCAAGAGATTGGGGCCCATCATCCCCCAGGGAACCCCGTCTGGCATAGGGGCCAGCGTGTGGTGGTGACAATC
>CAZTNO010000413.1:233-1536 GCA_964614865.1 uncultured Clostridia bacterium | reverse complement strand
GGAGCGGCTGCGGGAAATGGTGACGGCGCGCGAGGAGTCGCTGCGTGCGGAGCCCAAGGTGGCCACCCAGTACATCCGCCTGCAGCGCGACGTCAAGGTGAACGAAAAGATCTACGGGATGCTTACCGAGCAGTTCGAAATGGCCCGCATCGAGGAGGCGCGGCAGGAGTTCCCCTACCGCGTCGTAGACCGGGCGATGCTGCCAGAAAACCCGGAGCCCAGGCGGCTGGTGCAGCGCACCTTGCTGGCGGCTCTGGGTGGCTTGCTGGGCGGGATGATCCTGAGGTTCCTGCGGGAGTCGCTGAGGACAGAACCGCCGACGCCCTGACGGCGGGCCAACGGTCTCACCCCCCCGGGCGAGTGGCCCCCCTGCGCAGACCGCACATCCATAGCCCCAGGGCCATCATCGCGAGACTGCCGTTGAAGAAGCGCCAGTAGTCGGACCGGTCGTCCGGGACCATGCCCGCGAAGAAGCTCAGGAACTCCTCCGGCCCCAGCAGCGCCACCAGTGGTTTGACGAGGTGCGCCAGAGAGAAGAGGACGATGAAGAAGAACCTCGGGTCGAAGACATCCCGGCCGCGCTGGGCCCAGAGGGCTACAAGCGGCAGCGTGAGCAGGACACAAGCGGTCCAGAGAAGCCAGGAGGGCCCCTCCCCCGGCACGTCCGCCAGCGGATCCCACAGGAGAGAAGCCCCCAGGAGCGTGGCCAGGGTCAACGCTCCCAAGCCCTCGGAGGCCCGTGGGCGGTAAACTCCGGCCGCCAGTCCCGGGATCACGAACCCAGCGCGCGGGGGCCGCTGAGGCGGAGGTTGACGATCTGGCAGTAGTCGCCCAGGCGGGGCACCACGAGCAGCAGCGCGGCGTCCACGGCGCGGAATACCCGGCGCACCGCCCCGCAGACGTGGCGGAGGAGGCGGTGCAGGCGCGGCGCGGCGCCCTCCAGCGCGGTCTCCAGGAACCACGGGAACACCTCGAGCAGGCGGTGTGGCTCGAGCTCGACGTGACTGAAGTAGGGGGCGGCGGCTTCCTCGATCTCGCGACGGAGCAGCGGGCGATCGACGGCGTGCCCCTCCTGGCCCGGGTAGGTGACGTGTCTGCGCGCCAGTTCCAGGATTGGATTGTTGCCGTAGGGCTCGGAGAACACCACGGCCCCATCGGGATTGACCAGGCGGTGCGCCTGGCGCATCGCGTCAGGCAAGGACATGTGGTGCAGCGAGCCACACCCGAAAACCAGGTCAAACCGCTGATCGGTCGGGAAATCCTCCAGGGCGCGACAGTGGAAGGATGCCCGCTTCTGGAGTTC
>CAZTNO010000413.1:0-223 GCA_964614865.1 uncultured Clostridia bacterium | reverse complement strand
CGTGGCGCAGGGCAGCATCGCTGGCCGCCTCCACAGCCTTGCCAGAGACATCCAGGCCCACCACCAAGGCACCATCCAGGGCGAAGGCCAGCGCCGTATCGCCCACACCGCAGCCGACGTCCAGGATTCTCATTCCGGTGACCGTCGGGCCGATCATCCGGCGCAGTCCCTCCACGACCGGTTCGCCGCTGAAGCGACGCACATAGGGGAGAGGGGGCCGAGG
>CAZTNO010000412.1:0-1544 GCA_964614865.1 uncultured Clostridia bacterium | reverse complement strand
GACCTTCCTGATCATGATCGCCATGTTCGTCGCGATTTTCGGCATGATGTCGCCCGATTCCAGCCTGGTCAAAGTCTTCTCCTTCCTGCCCTACTTCGCCCCGATGGCGATGTTTGTGCGGGTCGCGATGACCCATGTGCCGATCTGGCAGCTGGCGCTGTCGATCGCGGTGATGCTGCTGACGATCGCCGGCGGAGCCTGGCTGGGCGCCCGCATCTTCCGGGTCGGCATCCTGATGTACGGCAAACGGCCCAGCCTCAAAGAGATCGGGCGCTGGTTGCGTTACCGCTAGGGATTGCGGAAGTGAGAACGGCGGCTCCCCGACCGGGGGGTCGCCGCCAGCTTCAGCTCAGCGGGGCGACCGTTGCCCGCAGGCGGGTTTGCCAATAGGAATCGAGCGCCTCGATGCGCACCCGTCCCCCCCGGCTGGGGGCGTGGATGAACCTCCCCTCTCCCAGAAAGACCGCCACATGCCAGGTACGCCGCAGGCGAAACACCAGCAAATCGCCCGGCTCGGCTTCGGCAAGCTTCACCCGGGGCCTCAGCCGCCCCAGGGCGCGCGCGCTGTGGGGTAATTCGATGCCGAAGCAACCGTACACGTAGCGCACGTAGCCGGAGCAGTCGAAGCCGTCGATGTCGATGCCGCCGTAACGGTAGGGGACCCCGACCAGGGCTTGTGCCAGCAGGGTGACCTGGGAGCGCAGCGGAGAGGGGGGAGGCGGCTCGCTGACGACCTGGCAGGCGGGAGCGAGCGCTACCAAGGAGAGCAGTACCAGGCCCCAACGCAGCCGCCGCATCATGGCAGGGGCTCCGTCGATTGAGGACCTTCCAGGTGGGGAAACGGCAATTGCTGGCGGCGGAGATCGCCGCGAACCAAAAAAAAGGGGACCGGGTGATCGCCCACTCGGGCTGCCTGGTGACGAATGGTGATCCTGGGGTCGGCTCGCATGATCGAACGTCATTCTGCCATCCCGGGCCGATCCAGTCAAGCGGGGATCCCCGATCTCCCTTGACAGCCCGGCTGAAATCGGTTAAATAGAAATCGTTTCCATTTGGAAGGTACCCCGAATCGACACCCCCCTCGATCGCCTGCTGGAGCACGGCCTCAAGCGCACCCCGCGCCGCCTGGCGGTGATCCGCCTCTTCCAGGAGCAGAACCGCCGCCTCGACGCCCCGGAGGTGCATCTCCTGCTACGGGACACCCTGCCGCGTCTCGGCCTGCCCACCGTCTACCGCATCCTCGAAGAGCTGCGCGACATCGGCGTGCTGGTGCGGGTGACCGGCGAGGACCGGCGCCTGCACTATTCGCTCTGCCGATCGACGGTGCGCCACCACCACCACTTCGTCTGCCGGAAGTGCCTGAAGGTGGAAGAGGTCGAGTTCTGCACCTTCCGCGATATCCGCCGCCACATCGAGCGCGAGCTCGACTGCGCCTGCGAGCGCGTCACCATGCAGATCGAGGGGTTGTGCGCCGGCTGCCGCGAAAAAACCAAGGAGTCCCCATGAACGTCATTTCCAGGCTGGTGTGGTCGCTGATCCTGCTT
>CAZTNO010000411.1:0-1552 GCA_964614865.1 uncultured Clostridia bacterium | reverse complement strand
ACCCGCAGGGCCATTTCCAGGGCCAGGCCCTCCCGCAAGGCCATGGGTTGGGCCACCTGGATGACCCGGCCCCGCAGTTGTTCGCTATAGACCCGCCAGCGCCCCTCCGCCGTGCTCAGGGTGGTGTAGCCCAGCTGGGCAAAGCCGGGCAGATCGGTATGGGGGCGGGACAGGTAGAGGCGGCTGCCCGTGGCATCCCAGATCTGGATGACCAGATCGAAGCGGGCCGCAGAGAGGGCATCGGTCTCGGGCAGGGCCGCGATGGCGGGACGGTTGGCCTGGGAACGTGCCACCTGGCGCAGGTGGTAGTCCAGGATGACATCGGACTCCCGCAGCACGCTGTGGTAGGCGATGAAGCCACCGGGCACCAGGGCCAGGAGCAGGGCCGCGGTCGGCGGAGCCCACTCCGGCAGCATCGCGAAGGTGGGCCATGTGGCGACGGCGGGAATCCCGAGCGCCTGGGCGGATAGCTGTCCCCACGGCGTCATCGTGTCGTAGATGACGTAGTCCGGTCGATCGCGTGCCAGTGTTTCGAGAAGCTCGGGCAAGAGGTCATGCGTCATCTCGGCGACGACCTCACCGAGCCGGAACATCCCGGCCATCGGATCCATGGTCGCGAGCCTCAAGGTGGCCTTCCCCAGGCTCCTGTACCGGGCGCCAGCCGATTCGATGGCCGGGCGGAAATCCTCCGCGCAGTAGTAGTCCACCTTCTCGCCGCGGCGAACGAGCTCTGCAATCACCGGCAGGGTCGGATTCACGTGCCCGTGCCCCGGGAAACAGAACATCGCTGCGTACGTCATGTTTGACCGAGGCCCAGCCGACCGAACCATTCGCATTTCGACATGACGTCAAAATCGACGAAATGCCGACGAGGTGTCAACAAGAAGGCGCCCGCAGATGGGCGCACGGTGGGTGTTGCCTTCTCGTTCTGTGGCTCGCGAACGTTTGGGGCGCGCACAAACGGACGGGCCCATGCACGCAACGCCTCTCGCAGAGTCTTCGCCGGAAGACGCAGCCTCGCCAAGCGTTCACGACGGGGCCCCAATTGGGCAGGCTCTGCCCAGCGACCCAGCCCATCGGCTGACGATCATCGCCGCGGTTGGCGACGATGTCGATGAAGTCGGGTAGGTAGAAGTTGGCGGCGCGTGCCTGGGTGGGGGGGCCTGCCAGCGTGGCGAGTCTGTCCTCCATCTCTTGCTTGATCGGATTGAGCATCTGATGCCACGCCACCATCCTGAAACCAGAGGCTCACCTTGCCGTTCCGGTCTTCGCGCACGAGCTGGGGCCAGCCCAGCCACGCCGCCGATGTGCCGACCAGTTTCTCGGTGCCGCCCTCTTCCTTCTCCTTTCCGCCCCTGCTCGTCGATTCCCCGGCATCGTCATCCCAGTCCCCATCGAAGATCCCCTGCTCTTCTCTGTCCATGAGCCAGCTCCCTTGGTTCTGGTCAACGACGTGGGCTAGGATGCCGGCATGGAGCTCATCGTCCGGGCGCACAAGGAAACGACCGACTCGCCGGGGTTGCTCGGCGAGCATGGGCTTTCGTTGCTGGTC
>CAZTNO010000410.1:0-1558 GCA_964614865.1 uncultured Clostridia bacterium | reverse complement strand
ACACCCTGCACACCACCCACGGCCGCGCCCTGACGTTTGCCACCGGCATCAAGCTCTCCCATCCCGACAAGCTGGTGGTGGTCATCTCGGGTGACGGAGACGCCACGGCCATCGGCGGCAACCACCTCATTCACGCCGCCCGCCGCAACATCGGCATCAAGATGATCCTGATCAACAACGGCATCTACGGCATGACGGGCGGTCAGGTCTCGCCGCTGACCCCTCCGGGCTTTCTCACCGAGACCACCCCCTACGGCAACATCGAGCCGCGCTTCGACGTGGTCGAGCTGGTGACCGCGTGCAAGGCCTCCTTTGTCGCCCGCGAAACGGTGAACCGCCTGATGCCCCTCAAGCAGGTGATCAAGAAGTCGTTCCAGCACAAGGGGTTTTCCCTGGTCGAGGTGCTGAGCAATTGCCACGTCAACCTCGGACGCCGCAACCGCATGAAGAGCCCCCTGACCATGACCAAGTACTTGCGGGACAAGTCGATGCTGAAGGGCGAATGGGAAAAGCTCTCCCCCGAGGAACGGGCCGAGAAGCATCCCCTCGGCATCTTCGTGGAAGACAACGAGCGGCTCGAATACACCGATCTGTACTACAACCACGTGGTGCCTGCGGCTCAGAATGCCCACCGGGAGGCGAAAAAATGAGCAAGTTTGAAATTCGCTACGGCGCGGTCGGCGGCCAGGGGATCATCACCGCCGGATCGTTGCTGGTCGATATCGCGGTGGAGCTGGAAAACAAGTTCGCCCTGTCCAGCCCCACCTACACCGCCGCCGTGCGCGGCGGCCCGACCAAGGTCGACGTGATCGTCGATACCGGGCGCATCGTCTTTCCCCATGCCACCGAGATCGATTTCTTTCTCTGCACCGACCAGCGCCCCTACGACCTGTACCGCAACGGGCTCAAGGACGATGCCATCGTGGTGGTCGATTCCCACCTGGTGCGCGAGCTGGGCGACACCCGCCACTGGAAGGTCTACCAGGTACCCCTGATCAACGAGACCAAAGTGCGGGCGGGAGACGTGGTGCTGACCTCGGTGGTCAGCCTGGCCCTGACCCAGAAACTCACCGGCATCATCAGCTACGAACACATGCTCGATTTCGTCACCCGCTGGGCCCCGAAAGGCAAGGTGGACATGAACCTGAAGGCCATCGAGGTCGGCATGTCGCTGGTCGGTTAAGCCGAACATGCCTTTCCCGCCGGTCGCCGAGCAGCTGGAATACCTGCGCAAAGGGGTGGTCGAGGTGATCACTCCCGACGACCTGGCGCGCAAGCTGGAGCGATCCCGCCAGCAAGACAAGCCGCTGCTGGTCAAGGCGGGGTTCGACCCCACCGCTCCCGACCTCCACCTGGGCCATACCGTGCTGATCCGCAAGATGAAGCACTTCCAGGATCTGGGCCACACGGTGGTCTTCCTGATCGGGGATTTCACCGGTTTGATCGGCGACCCCAGCGGGCGCAACAAGACCCGCCCCCCCCTCTCGGCGGTAACGTTCGCAGCCAAAGCGCGTACCTTTCGGGAGCAGATTTTCAGGGTGCTCGTTCCCCAGCGCAC
>CAZTNO010000409.1:0-1563 GCA_964614865.1 uncultured Clostridia bacterium | reverse complement strand
CCGGCCCACGTAGCGGCATCCCGCTCAAATTGTTCGAGTATCTCGCGGCAGGCAAACCCATCCTGGCCCTCTCGGATGACCCGGAGATCCGCCGCATCACCGAAGCCAGCGGCCAGGGCTGGTGCGTTTCGCCCCGCGACGAGACCGGTATCGCCGCCAGGCTCCATGCCATGATCACCGCTCCCCACCCGGCGAGCGGGACCAACTCGCAAACGCTCGCCACCTACTCCTGGGAAAGTCAGATGATCCACCTGGAACGGCTGCTGCCCCGCCCCCCTTTCACCCCATGACCTCCATTCCCGACCTGTGGCAAACCGGAAAACAAGTGATGGTCGGCCTTTCCTCGTACGTACCGTTGCTCAATCGCCGCTTTCGCCGCGGCACCCGCGGCTCGGACTCGGCCAGATACTGCTACTCTGTCTGGCTCCGGCACTTGGTCGTGGCTGCCGAGAATGGCCGCGCCCTGAGAGAACCCGTGGTGGCGGAACTGGGGCCTGGAGACTCGATCGGTATCGGTTTGGCAGCTCTACTGTCAGGGGCCAGGGAGTACTATGCGTTGGATGTGGTCGACTATGGATCCCTCACCCGAAACGTGGCGGTGTTCGACGAACTGGTTGGGCTGTTCCGGTCCAGGGCGGCTATCCCCGACGAACGGGAGTTCCCCCAGGTCCAACCGCTTCTGGCCGATTACTCCTTCCCCGACCAACTCCTCCCCCACCGGGTACTGGAAAAATCTTTGCACGATGACCGTCTGCAAAGCATCAAGCACTCCATCGTCGATCCCAGGCGACCCGACTCACTGGTTCACTTGATCGTCCCCTGGCACAACCCAGTAGTCATCCCCCCCGAGTCGGTCAATCTTATATTCTCCCAGGCAGTCCTAGAACACGTGGCCGACCTGCCGCTCGCCTACCGGTCCATGCGGCGCTGGTTGGCCCCCGATGGCCTCATGTCCCACCAGATCGACTTCAAGTGCCACTGGAAGGCCACCGAATGGAACGGGCATTGGAGCTACTCCGACCTCACTTGGCGCCTGATCCAGGGAAAGCAAGTATACCTGTTGAATCGGGAGCCCCACTCCACCCATCTGCGTCTCCTCCGACAAGAAGGCTTTCACCTGGTGTGCGATCGGGTTCAGCGTAGAGAATCGAACCTCTCCCGGGAACAGCTGGCGCGCCGCTTCCATGACATCCCCACCGACGACTTGACCATCAGCGGAGCACTGATCCAGGCGAGCAGGTAGGTTTCAGCCGGGCCGGTGATCTTCCCCCACCTTGCGGCAGCGAAAGATCTCGCCGCTGGCCTCGGTAAGCCCCATCCTCACGGCCTCCTCCCGCTCCACCAGGTCGGCGACCTGGCAGACCTCCACCGCAAAGCCCGCCTCCCGCAGTCGATCGACGTAATCAGGGCCGTACCGGCGAACATGGTCGTCCTGGCCGAAGACCCTTCGCCGATCGGCCGGCTCCACGATGGAAGTATCCTCCACCGTGTGCTCCGCGCTGATCGGCACCAGCAGGATGGCCCAGCCGTCCTTCTTCAACACCCGATAAAACTCGGCCATAG
>CAZTNO010000408.1:0-1565 GCA_964614865.1 uncultured Clostridia bacterium | reverse complement strand
CATGAGTTGGTGTGAGGGTCCGAATACGTTACCCGACTTGCAGATAACTATGGAAAGCGGGGTGTTTTCGGCAAGTTAAATGAGGCCCACTGGCGGCAATCGAAAAGGGGACCACCCCTGGTCTCAAGGCACAATATCTGGTTTCACCTTCTCCTTTCTCCTCATGCTTTCTTTAAAGCGATAGCTCTCCCCGTTTAGTTCCAGTATCTGGCAGCGGTGGGTTAACCGGTCCAGCAGGGCTCCGGTCAGGGCCTCGTCCCCGAAGATTTCTTTCCAGCGCCCGAATTCGAGATTGGTGGTAATGACCAGGGAGCCCCTCTCGTAGCGGGATGAGCAGAAGGTGAAAAGCGCTTCGGCACCCTCCTTGCTGAAGGGCACGAAGCCGAGCTCGTCCAAAATGATGAGATCGCACCTGGCCAGCGACGCCTGAAGGCGGGCGATGCGGAGTTGCGCCTGGGCTTCCAGCAGGTCATTGATCAGACTGGCGGCGGTATAGAAGCGGACTCTTTTCCCCAGGCGGCAGGCCGCCACGCCTAGGGCGATGGCCAGGTGGGTCTTCCCGGTGCCGTAGCTGCCCATGAAGATCACGTTTTCCCGGCGATCGACGAAGCTCCCGCGCGCCAGTTCCAACACCAGCGCCTTATTAAGCGACCGGATGGCACCGAATTCGAAACTGTCGAGGGTCTTGACGGCCGGGAAGCGCGCCCGGGACAGCCGCATTTTCTGGGCGTTTTCTTCCCGCTGGAGCACTTCCCCTTCCAGTAAAGCGAGCAGGTAATCAGAGAAGGTCTGGTTACGGGCGGCCGCCTCCTTCGCCAGCGGGGCGTAGTTCTGGGCGATCACCGGCATGCGCAATCTCTTCAGATGACTGCGGATAAGCAGGTCGTTGGACATGCTATATCACCGCCCCGGCCGCCACCGGCTCCCGCAGACGGTCAAACTGCCCCAGGTCGGGCAGAATGACTCTCGGCTGTTCTGCGGGGGCAAGCGGATTCATGGCCGCCAGGGTGGTACCGGCAAGGATTTGCCTTACCCTCTCGCCGTCCGCACGGTTTTCTGACAGGGCCTGTCCGATCGCCCGCTCCAGGGCTTCCCCTCCATACTGCCTGCCCAGGGAAAGCACATGGAGGAATTCGCGTACTCCGTCGCTGCTATGGAGGCGTATAAGCTCGGCATAGAATTCGCGGTAGACCTCTGGCATCTGCCATTGCCGCACTGGTTTGGCATAGGGGAAGGCCCCCGGACGTCGCATTAGGAGCGGCAGATAGTGTTCGATCTCAAGTGTGTCCACTTCATTGCCATAGCGCCGGCGGTGGGTGGCGATGACGTGGTCGCCGCAGGCGATTTCGACCTGCCAGACAAAGGCGTGGAGGGTAAGACGGCGAAAGCCGTATTCCACCGGCACCGAGTAGCGGTGGCCATCGAAGGTGACCAAGCTCAGCCGGTTGGCCTGGACCGGCCGGCTGACACAGCAGCGATAGGGGAAACGCGGCAGCGCCCGTAGCTGCGGCTTCTCCGCCTCCCAGGCCGCGCCAATGGTCAGGCTCTTGCCCGCCACCAGCCTC
>CAZTNO010000407.1:0-1569 GCA_964614865.1 uncultured Clostridia bacterium | reverse complement strand
CGGGAGTGGAGCGCGGTGCCGCTGCGGTCCAGTTCGGTCAGGATGAACTGCTCGATCGGTTCGGGCCGGGTCGAGGTGATCAGCACCAGCTTCGAGTAGTTCCAGCCCTCCAGGATGGTGTCGATCACCTTCGAGGAGATGACCAGCACGATGTAGCCGTACAGCGGGGCCTCCAGCGTGTGGAAGAAGAGACCCGAGGCCGAGATGATCACGAAGTCGACCACCATGATGCCGAAGCCCACCGACATGCCGGTGTACTTGTTGACCGCCTGGCCGACCACGTCGGTGCCGCCGGTGGAACCGCCAGCGCGAAAGATGATGCCCATGCCGATACCGAGCACGAAGCCACCGTAGATCGAGGCCAGCACCTGGTTGTCGGTGGCCGAAGGCAGCTTCACGATCACGCCGAAGAAGTCGATCATAACCGAGGAGAGGAGGGTGCCGATCACGCTCTTGACCAGGTAGTTCCGCCCCATCGCCTTGGCGCCGACCAGCATGATCGGGATGTTCAGCACCAGGATCAGCAGCCCGACCGGCATCCGGGTGAAGTAGTTGGCGATGATGGCCACCCCCGACACCCCGCCGGGGACGAAGTGGTGGGGGATCAAAAACAGCGGGTAGGCGGCGGCCATGATCGCGCTGCCGATGACCATCAGTACGAGGTTGGCCAGGGTGTGGCGCCAGTTTCTTTGCTTCATCGAGGTTCTCCGGGGGGCATTGTAGCCCGATTGGCCCACTTCATCAACGGCAGGGTAGTGCTATCCGCCCGAGCGGGTCCTCTCCCGGGCCCAGAATTCCCGCGGGGTCAGAATAGGGATCGAGCGGTACTCCTTGAGGACCAGGAGATCCTGGTCGCCGGTGACGACGCAGCCGGCCACCCCGGCTGTCGCCAGGCCGAGCACATGGTCGTCGTCGGGATCCCGGCAAACCGGCTCGGGCAACGCATCGGGTTCTGCGATGGCGCAGAACTCCCGCAGGAACGTCCTGATCTCGTCGATTCGCTCCCGTGGAAGTTTGATCTTGGCCTCCAGGTGTTCGGCAAGCTCGTCCAGGATCCGCTCGCTGACGACTATCTCGTGCTGCGTCAGGCAGTACTCGAATACGGCATGGGAAAGGCCCCGGGTGGCAAAGGCCGAAAAGAGGACGTTGGTGTCCAGGACCAGCTTCACGATATCTCGCGGAAGACGTCCTCGTCGGTCAGGAGCCCCTGGGTTTCGGCGAACGGCAGGACCGTGCCCCGCAACTGGCGAAAGCGGTATACCGCGATGGTGCGCTCCAGCGATTCCCTTACGAGTTCACTTACCGGCTTTCCCTCCTTGCGGCTGATTGATTTCAGGTTTTTGCGAAGGTCGTCCGGGACACGGATGGTGATCGACTGGTTCATGGTGGTTCTCCGTAATACAATGTAATACGCGAGATCGGGTTTGTCAACAAGGGCTCAGGGTTCCAGGTGGAAGCAGGCCCGGGCCGGAGCGGTCGTTGGGCTCGCTCCCCCCTGGCCCCCCTCCCTTGAGGGGGGTGCCGAAGGCGGGGGGAGTGGCGGGAAGCCGGAACCAGACCGTTTGGGAT
>CAZTNO010000406.1:0-1571 GCA_964614865.1 uncultured Clostridia bacterium | reverse complement strand
CGCCCCCGTTCCGACAGAAAGGAGATGCCCACCCCCTTGCCCGCACAGAATCCGAGCAGGGCCGGGCTGCACGAAACACGACCGAAGCAGACGATCCCGCCCAGGGTCAACACGGGCAATCGCAAACGTACCTGCTTTTCCACCACCACGACCACCGTCTCGCCTTCCTTGCGAAGGTACGCTCCCTGGGTCGTCACGAAGAGGGTGTTGAGCAGTCTTTTCATGACACTCCCCCGGTGTTCAACCGACCGGACTCGAGACCACGCTGGATGTAGCGGGCCACCGAACGGGTGTGCGTGGTACACGCGGGCATACAGAGGGAAAACAGCGAGCACAGCTTGCACCGTTGGTCGTGGACCGCCGGCGGGGTCACCCCCGAGGAGATCAACTCATGGAGGCGGGCAGACGTCTCCCGCACCAATTCCCGCAATTCCCGGTCGAACAGGACCTCCTGTCGCCGCCGGGGTTGGTGATAAAACAGGGCACCCGAGTCGATGTGCATCGAAAGCATCTCTTCCAGGCACATCGCCTGGGCACAGAGTTGCACGACATCGCACTTGCCGGGTTTGGGCCGCCCCCGCTTGTACTCGACCGGAAAGGGTTTCCAACTCCCGGCAACTCCGGGAAGAGTCACCACCGTGGTCAAGTCGGGCACTTCTCCATCTGGCGGGCCGATGCGATGGAACTCGACCACGTCGGCCTTGCCGCTCAGCCCGAGTTCCCGACAGGATAGCATCAACCCCCGGGCGATGCGCAAGGGCCCTCGGCTGTCGGTCTCTCCCTCATCGGCTTTTTCATGCAGATGCTTCCCCTCGGTGGTGAAGAGGTTTTCCTCCCAGATCTGCTCGATGTGGATCAGGGCGCACTGCCGCGGGCAGAACAGCAGGTGCTGCAGGGCGGACAACGGCAGCAGTTCGTCTTCGGCAAAGCTCATGGATATCCCCCCGGCAAGTGCGCCCCCGGATCAATGGGTCATGGCTTGGCGATCACCCTCACTCCGGCAGGAAGCCCCGTCTGGTCAATGGTCAGACGGTAGTCGGCAAAACTGCGGGCAGGCTTGTCGCCGTCGAGCTTCTCGATCTTGACCCGTTCGAACAAGGCATGGGCGGGGGCATTGCCCAGGGCTGAATCGTGCTGGAAGATCACCAGTTTGCGGGTGGACATCAGCCCCCGCGCTGCCGAGCGGTCGTGCTCGAACATATTGACCAGAGCTTCCCAGAGCAGGTCGAGATCCTCCTGGGAAAACCCGGTCTGGGCGGCCAGGTGAGCCGATACGAAGCCATGGGCCACATAAATGCCGTAGGGCACGGTATTCTTGCGCCCCATGGTACGGTTGTCGCCCCCCTGCTTTTCAGCCTCGGCTTCGGTTGCCACCGCCATGCGGGTGATGGAGTGCTCGAGGGTGACAATGGGATCGACCGAGCGCCCAAACGTCATCTGCACCGGGCCACGGACCTGGCCGCAATTGATGCCGAGCGACATGACCGCGCCGAAGGTGCGGATGTCATAGAAGTTTTGGCACATCCAGTTCCGGGCTTCGCCAACCTTGTCTCCTCCTTTACGCTTCTTGT
>CAZTNO010000405.1:710-1576 GCA_964614865.1 uncultured Clostridia bacterium | reverse complement strand
CATGCGTTGCAACGAACGGGTCAATTTCAAGGACCTGCTGGAAACCGCGAAGGACCTCGAGGCCGACTGCATGGCCACGGGTCACTACATCCAGCGAAAGCTGGGCGCGACCGGCCCCGAGCTGCACTGCGCGGCCGACGCCAACCGCGACCAAAGCTATTTTCTGTTCTCGACCACGCCGGAACAACTGGCCTTTTTGCGAGTCCCGCTCGGCCATCTGGCCTCCAAGGCCGAAACTCGGGCGCTCGCGGCGAAATACGGGCTGGCGGTGGCCGACAAGCCGGACAGCCAGGACATCTGCTTTGTCCCCAACGGCAACTATGCCGCGGTGATCGAGAAGCTGCGCCCCGGCGCCGCCGACCCCGGCGAGATCGTCGATATGCAGGGCAACCTGCTGGGCCAGCACCGCGGCGTGATCCACTACACCATCGGCCAGCGCCGCGGCCTTGGCATCGGGGGTCTGGGCGACCCGCTTTACGTCGTGAAGCTCGACCCCGAAACGCGCCGCGTGATCGTCGGCCCGAAAGAGGCGCTGTCGACCCGCATCATCCCGGTGCGCGAAATCAACTGGCTGGGCGACGCCCGCTTCGACAGCCAGCCCGAGTGGCACGTACGCGTCAAGGTCCGCTCCACCCGCCCCCCGCGCGAGGCGAGCATCCGCCCGATCTCGGCGACCGAGGCCGAGGTGGAACTGCTGTCTCCCGAGGAAGGCGTCAGCCCCGGTCAGGCCTGCGTCTTTTACGAGACCGGCGGCAGTCGCATCCTGGGCGGCGGCTGGATCTGGAAGGGCCGCTGATCCTTCGTCTTGGCTGAAATACTCCGGGGGTGGCGGGGGCGGGGCCCCCCCCCCGTGCGCCGGGACGGGG
>CAZTNO010000405.1:0-700 GCA_964614865.1 uncultured Clostridia bacterium | reverse complement strand
CCACCCCCGCCCCCGGCCCCCCCCCCCCCCCCCCCCACACACCGCCCGCGCGCCGCCGGCGGCCCCCCCCCCCCCACCCCCGGGATATATGGACAAAGCCGAAGGGGTCAGAGCGCGTTCAGCACCGATCGCGCCGCCCGCAGGCCGGGGGGCTCTCCACCCTCGCCCAGCCGCTGCATCGTCACCTCCATCGCGGCCAGTTGCGCGGCCCGCGCCTCGGGCCGTTCCAACAGGTTCAGCAGCGCCTGGGAAATCGCACCGGGCCGGCAGGCGCGGCCCAGAAACTCGGGGATGGCGCGGGTTTCAGACACAAGATTGACCAGCGTCACCGTATCCACCCGCAACAGTCGCGCGATCAGAAAGCGGCTCAGGGGCGCCATGTCATAGGCGATCACCATTGGCGTGCGGTTCGCCGCCAGTTCCAGGCTGACCGTCCCCGAGGCCGCCAGCGCCAGATCGGCTGCGGCAAAGGCCGCGCGCTTGTCGGCGGCCTCTTCCACGACGATCGGGGCCACCGGCCAGCGCGCGGCCATCGCCCGCACCATTGGCGCCACGCCCCGCACCGTGGGCAGCACCACGCGCAGCCCCGGTTCGCGGTCGCGCAGCCGCATCAACGCCTCGTCGAACCGGGGGCCAAGGCGCTTGACCTCGCCCGTGCGCGATCCGGGCAGGCACCGCACCAGCGGCTGATCGGGACCGA
>CAZTNO010000404.1:546-1586 GCA_964614865.1 uncultured Clostridia bacterium | reverse complement strand
AGGAACCCGAAGCTGCCGGAGATGGCGGTGGCGCCGGCCGGCACCGAGTACTCGATACGGCTCGGGGCGTGGGCGACGAGGACGGGACGGCCGTCGATGTGCCCCTCGTTGGGCGCGGCGAAGGCCTTGATCGAGGTCAGGGGTGTGCGCAGTTCGTGGCTGACGGTGTTCAGGAACTCGCTCTTGAGGCGGTCCACCTCCTTGAGCTTTTCGTGGGCCTCCTCCAGGGCCTTCTTGGAGTTCTCCAGATGGTGGCGGGTGGCCCGCTCCTCCTCCAGGAGGCTGCGCAGGTGGCGGACCATCTCGTTGACGGCCATGGTCAACTGGCCCATCTCGTCGAGTTCCTCGACGCGGGCCTGGCCGTGCAGGTTGCCGGACATCACCCCGTCGGCGAAGTCCAGGAGGTCTCGCACCCTCTCCTGCAACTTCTCGCGGGCCAGTCGTTCGCGCTCGACCTGGGACCGCAGCCTTTGGGCCATCCGGTTCAGTCCTTCGCCCAGAAGCCCCAACTCGTCCCCCCGCGTGGTGTCCGCCCGGGCCTCCAGGTTCCCCTGGGCCAGTTCCCTGGAGACCTCGGCCAGGTCCAGCAGGGGTTCAGTGAACCATCGCGCCAGGAGGGCCGTGAAGAGAAGGGCCCCGGAGACCAGGACCAGGGTCAGGCCCACCAGGTAGCGCCGCGATTGCGCCAGGGCCAGGTTCAGACCCTCCAGGGAAAGGCCGATGCGCACCGTTCCCAGGCGCCGGTCGTCGGCCCGGATCGGTGTGGCCACGTCCAGGATCCGGTGCCCGTTCCACGTGGTGTATTCGACGCGCTCCACCATGGACGCCAGGGCGGCCAGGGTCACGGGATCCTCGTATCTGTGCCCGACCTGCTGGACCTCGGAGTGGGCGCGGACCACGCCGTCCTGCCCCAGCACCATGGCGTAGGCCACGTCCGGCAGGCCGGCGAAACGGGATGTGTTCTGGTCCAGGAGGTAGTTCGAGAAGGTCAGGATGGCTTCGGCGGACAGGATGGACAGGCCGGCCGCCAGCGAGCAGGC
>CAZTNO010000404.1:0-536 GCA_964614865.1 uncultured Clostridia bacterium | reverse complement strand
CGCGTTTTTCGGTCTCGCGCGTGAGGTTCCGCGATTCGTGGATCAGCGTCACCGCGAAGTTGAAAGCCATGAAGAGGAGCAGCAGGGGCAGGATCGAGAGGATCAATCGGGTGCGCAGGGAGAGGAAGCGTCGGGTCTGCATGGCCTTGGCGGGGGGTATTCGCAAGGATCGGCGGAAAGCCTACAACGCAGGAGCCTTCTTCTTTGTTGCGAACGCAAGGCGATGGATCCTCATTCCCGACGCGTCCTGGAATATGACAAGGTGCTGGCCCTGGTGGCTCGGGGCGCCCATTGGGACCCGGGCGCCGAGCGGATCCTGAACCTGGAGCCCGCGGCCACCCTGGAGGATGTCCTGCGTCGCCAGGCGGAGCTTCGCGAAGCCTCACGCCTCTTTGACCAGGCGGTGGGCATCGGTGCCGGCGGACTGGAGGATGTGCGCGAGCCGGTCACGGCTGCGGCCCGGGGGCGCAGCCTGCAGCCCTCGGAACTGCTGCGCGTGGCCGATCTGGCCTCCTCCTCGCGAAAGACGGGCCGCT
>CAZTNO010000403.1:0-1609 GCA_964614865.1 uncultured Clostridia bacterium | reverse complement strand
AAGCTGGGTGCTTCCCTGCGCCGCCGGCCGCTGCGGGCCGCCCTGGGCGCCATCGTTCTCACCCTGGTCCTGTGGCTGGGCTGGGGGGCGACGATCGGCTCACGCCAGCTCCACCGCGTCGACTACGCCGGCACGGTGCTCAAAGGGCAGAACCGGGTCGGGCGCACCCTGTGGCGCCACGACTTTTCCCCGTACGCCGTGAACTACGCCTGGACCGCCTGGAATTCGGGCGGCGAATCGCGGAGCTTCTATAGCTACCAAAATTCGAACCGCCTGGCGCGCCCGGGGCGCTTCTGCTGGGTGTTCCTTTCGTCGCCGACGCTGAACGAGTTCTCGGCGAGCATCTCGATCGGCGACCTCAGCCACGACAATCGCCTCGCCGGCCTGGATTCGTCGGGCGAAGTCTACTTCGAAGCTCCGCTCTCGCAAATCCTGGGCGACGAAACCTACGACTTTTTCGCCACCTTCACCTTTATCAATCACCACTCCATCCCGCAGCAGGAGAGTGGCGAAAAGGATCCGATGGTCTTCCACCTCAGGCAGGCCCAGGGCTTCTACCCCTACGGTTTGATCTTTATGGGCGGCATGAACACCTTCACCGTCACCAACCCCGGCCAAATCGAGCGATTTCTGCCACTGGGAGAAATCGAGGGACGCTCCCGGTTCCTGATGGTGGGCGGCAACAACCTGCTGGCCCACTTCGACTTCGTTGCGGAGGTCGAGCTGGATCCACGACGGGCCAGTTATCACGGTTTGCCCACTTTTTCCATCTCCTCGGTCATGGGGCAGAAAAACCTCCTGTTCCTCGTCCCGCGCTATTGTCTCCCGGGGGTGAACCGCTGGCGGGAAAAGGGGACCATCGAGTTGACCAACGTCAAGCGGGGCGAAACGTTGATCGTGCACCGCGACGGCACCCTCGAGGTCACCGGGATCAAGGGGCGGCAGGTCTTTCACGACCCGCCCGAACGGCTGTCCCGGATCTACGCCCTGATCCAGACCAGCTACCACCAGGCGGTCAAACTGGACGACCCGGAGCAGGCCCTGCTGGCCATCGCCGAGGCCGCCCGGGAACCGGTGGAAAACCCTTATTTGAAATCGGTGCTGCTCACGTTGCGCGGCAACCTGGAGGTGCGCACCGGACGGCTCGAAGCGGCCCGAAAAACCCTGGCCGAAGCGCAAGGCCACTACCCCGAAAACAGCGATGCCAGCCAGAAGCTGTGCGAGATCGAATTCCTGGGCGGGCAACCCTTGCTCGCCCTGGAGGCCTTGAAACGCCACTACGCCGCTTTCGCCCATTTCTGGGGGCTGGGAGAAATGGGCAACCAGATCTTTTCGGTGGAGTGCCTGCTGCAGGCGGGCCGGCTACGCGAGGCCGCCGCGGCCATCCGGGAGCCCCCGGAACAAGAGGTGCGACCGTCCAACCAGGTACTACTGGCGATCATCGATCTCTTCTCGGGGGAGTATGAGAAGGGGGAACAAACGCTGGGCTCTCTGGAGCGGGGGCCATTTGGTGCGTACGAATTCGCCGAGTACCGCCTCTTTCACGGACGGGCGCTGACCCTGGCGGGCAAGGAGCCCGGAAAGGCCCGCTTCTTTTTCGACGACCTGG
>CAZTNO010000402.1:0-1611 GCA_964614865.1 uncultured Clostridia bacterium | reverse complement strand
ATGAACTCCGTCCCCATGGATATCGAGGGAGACGCCTTCGGCAAGATCTACGAATACTTCCTCGGCCACTTCGCCATGAGCGAGGGCCAAAAGGGCGGCGAGTTCTTCACCCCCACCGCCATCGTCCAACTCATCGTCGGCATCATCGAGCCCTTCCAAGGCCGCATCTTCGACCCGGCCTGCGGCTCCGGCGGCATGTTCGTCCAGAGCGCCCGCTTCGTTGCGGAGCACCAGAAGAACCCCGGCGCCGAGCTTTCCCTCTACGGCCAGGAGAAGGTGGCCGAGACGGTCCGCCTGGGCAAGATGAACCTGGCCGTCCACGGCCTGGCCGGCGACATCCGCCAGGGCAATGCCTACTATGAGGACCTGCACCGCTCCCCGGGCAAGTTCGATTTTGTCATGGCCAATCCGCCCTTCAACGTGGACCGGGTGGACAAGGACCGGCTCAAGGACGACCCGCGCTTCCCCTTCGGCCTGCCCCACACCGACAACGCCAACTACCTCTGGATCCAGATCTTCTACAGCGCCCTTTCGGAGACCGGCCGCGCCGGGTTCATCATGGCCAATTCCGCCTCCGACGCCCGGGCCTCGGAACTGGAGATCCGCAAGCAGCTTATCGAATGCCGCGCCGTGGACGTGATGGTCGCAGTCGGCTCCAACTTCTTCTACACCGTCACCCTGCCCTGCACCCTCTGGTTCTTCGACCGGGGCAAAGGCAAGACCGCCCGGGCCGACCAAGTGCTCTTCATCGACGCCCGCCATCTCTATCGCCAGATAGACCGCGCCCACCGGGACTGGACCCCGGACCAGATCGAGTTTCTGGCCAACATCGTCCGGCTCTACCGGGGCGAGCAACCGGAGAATCTGCACGACAGCGCCCACCTGTTGGCCGAGCACTTCTCCGACGGTAAATACGCGGACGTGGCCGGCCTGTGCAAGGCAGCGACGATTTCCGAGATCGAGGCCCAGGGCTGGAGCCTCAACCCCGGCCGCTACGTAGGCGTCGCCGCGCGCGCCGAAGAGGATTTCGATTTCAGGGAGCGGCTGGAGGAGCTGAACGAGGAGCTGGAAACCCTCAACGCCGAGGCCCATGACCTGGAAGCGCGGATCGCGGATAATGTGGCGAAGTTATTGGAGGCGGATTGATGGTGAACAAATTTTGCACGCAATGTGTGCAAAATTGTCTGCCAAGCATGGCCGCGGATGAGCAAAAACGATTATAGATTGTCTCCGCAGTGCAGAGACTTTTTCCCTGAACAGATTGTCTCGGCGCGATGAGACAATCTGTTCAGGGAATTCAAACGGTCGGATTGTCGTATCGCAGATACGACAATTGAGTTGGAAAAGTTATGCAAGAAGACCAAGGAAGCCATCGCCCTGGCGCACAAGCTGTTGGCAGATCAGAGGTAGGCACATACAGTGAATTTGGTGAAGTTGTTAATGGAGGAGTAATGAAGCAGCGGCCAGGCTGGAATTACTGGTATGTTTCCGATCTAATAAAGAAAGGAAGTCTCCATATTGGTGACGGTTACCGTGCGAAAAACTCCGAGATGTGCGATGATGGCCTCCCATTTGCTAGGGCTGGTAATGTGAACCATGGCTTTCATTTCG
>CAZTNO010000401.1:0-1618 GCA_964614865.1 uncultured Clostridia bacterium | reverse complement strand
CGATAGGGGGCGAAAGCCGGGTTCTCGTTGGCCAGCCAGAGCATGACCAGCTCTTCCAGCAGCAGGGTGCGGTTGGCCTCGTCCGCGGCATAGGCTGCGGCCGTCTTTTCCCCGCGGACCACGGCCAGGGGCGGGAACTCGGCGGCGAAGCGGGTCAGCACGGTCTGCACGGCTTCCCGGCCGGCGTGCTCCTCGAGGAAGCGCAGGGCGGCCTGGCCGACGGTCTGGTCCACCTCCTCGATGTAGAGCTGGAACACGACGTGCAGGATCTCGTCGATCAGCCCCATGGCGTTGACCGCCCCGGCGTGGCAGGCGGTCTCGGGCTGCGCGATCAGGTCGCGGGTGGCGTTGACCCGGGCGACGAAGGTGCGCACGGCGTGGAAATCGGCAAAGACCACGTTGCCCGACAGGGTGAACAGCTCTTGCGGGAAGCGGTACTTCTCGCGGCAATAGCGGGAGATGTGGAATTCCCGAATAAGGCGCCCTTCCCTGGGCAGGTGACCGCGGATTTGGGTCAGAACGACCCGCAAGGGGCGGGTCACGAGACGTTGCCCGAGTCGCCGTCGATGGTTTCGTCGACATCGAAGGCGCGCACCCGCTTCAGGTCGCGGCGCTGCTCGACCGAGGTGCGGATGTCGTTGAACAGGGTGGAGGCGTGGGGGACGGCCGCCAGTTCCAGCCGTGGAGTTGTCGGATCGGCGGTGATCAGCACGATGTGGCCCAGCTTGAGCAGGCGCATCAGGAAGGGCTCCACCAGGGTGTAGTCTTTCACCCGGTAGAGCTCCAGCGACACGGTCTGGCGGGTCAGGATGCCGGTGCTGACCTTGATTCGCTCGCTGGTGATCTGGTAGACCTTTGCCCGCAGCAGGATCCAGCGGGCCAGCGCCCAAACCGGGGGGAGGAGGAGCAAGGCGACCACCAGACCGATGACGATCCCGCCCGCTTCGCCGATTTGCCGGCGGTAGTACAGGGTGAGGGCCGCAAAAAGGGCGAAAACCAGGGCGCACCCCAGGTAGACCCCGGCGTTCACCCACTGGGACGACGATCCCTGCCAAACCAGCCGCTCTTCGGACATGCGCTTCCTCCTTTTCCACCGCGGGGCACTGCCGTTACCAACACGATCCTACCGGCACCGGGCCGAAAAATCAAGCGTTCTTGGCAACGGGGGCTCGATCTGCTACAATCAGACCCGTGCATTTCGTCGCCAAACACTCCTCGCACCGCGGGTCGCCGCTGCTTATCGTCGGCGAGGCCCTCCTCCTCGTCTTGGTCGCCGGCGGTTTCGCCTGGGCGGTTGCCGCCACCCCCCGGCAGTCGAAACCCGGTGGCCACCTGGCCGAGTTTCGTGCCCTGCCCGGAGTTTCCGCCCGTCCGGTGACCCTGCGCGAGGGGAGCATCCGCCCGGGTGAAACGCTGTCGGGAGCCTTGGTCCGGTTGGGGGTGGCTCCGGAGAACGCGACCGCCATGATCGCCGCCGCCAGTGCCGCCATGAATCCGGGCCGGATCGGGGCCGGATGGCCGGTCAAACACGTTTTCTGCGGGAATTCCTGCACCTTCGCCGGCCTCGGCGTCGACCGCAGCAAAACCATCGAATTCACCGCCCGCCCCGAGGGGGGTT
>CAZTNO010000400.1:0-1621 GCA_964614865.1 uncultured Clostridia bacterium | reverse complement strand
CCAGGTCGTCGAAAAAGAAGCGGGCCTTTCCGGGCTCCTTGCCCGCCAGGGTCAGTGCCCGGCCGGTGAAAAGGCGGTATTCTGCCAATTCAAACGGCAGGATGGGCCCGGTTTCCCGGTCTTCCAGCAGGCGGACGGCTTGAGGATAGTTGCCAGTGAACAGGGCGATCATCGACTGCAAAACTTCCCCGGTCACCTCTCCTGCGGTATCGGGCAATCTCTGGTTTCGCTCCTGGGCCGCAGCAAAACTCCCGGAGTGCAACAGGCACTGGACCTGGAACAACCGGTTCCCCGCGGTCCCGAGCCCCCAGAACGAGGCAAAACTCTCGAACCGGGCCTTCATTCGCTCCAGAGCGGCCAGCGGGCGCCCACGCAAAAACTCGATTTCACAGAGCAGCTGGGCCGCATCGGTGTTGTCGGGATGGAGTGCCAAGGCCTCGTTCAACCTCTTCACCGCATGTTCAAGGGAGCCGGTTCGCACCTCCAGACGGGCCGCCAGGGTGAGCAGGGCCGACTTCAGGTACGGATTTTGCACCGGCTCTTGCGCCGCAAGATCGATTTCGTTTAAGGCTTTGTCCAGATTGTCCAGCAGAAGCGAATCCGAGTAACTGGCCTGGATCCGGGCATAAACCCGGCGCAGGAGTTCGGGCGAATCGTGGAAGGTCTGCTGCCCGGTGCCCCGGGTCACCCGCAGGTCGCCGTTGAAAAAGACCTCGATCCGTTCGCCGTGGCGAGGGTCTTCCAGCACAACGGGGCCGCCTTGAGCCCAGCGGCTGCCATCCTTGAACTGGCAGTCCTTGGGCACGAAGAACAACGGCCCGGTGTGCTGGGACATCACTCCGACCGAAAAAGCAGGCAGGGCAAATTGCCGCTCCACGAGCTTTTCGGGGTCGAACTGCACCTCGGCGACAAAGCCCAGGTGGGCGACCAGGTTGTTCTGCCCATGCAGGAGGAAACGGACCAAACGAGCATCACCCGCCAACCGCCGGGCATGGTGGATGTGCCCCGGGTGGGTCAGGGAGTGAACCCCCATCCCGTCGATGAAGACCAGCCCTCCGGGAAAAAACGAGTGGCCGTGCCGGAGTTTGATGACAGCCAAAACTTCGTTTTCGGGCCCACTCCTCGGCAGCAGCACGACATTTTCGAAATCGAATACACTGAAGAAATCGTAGGGTTGACCGCCAACCAAATCGGCCAAGGTTTTCCGCAGCAGGACCCCCCCCTCCGGATCGAGAACGGCGATCTGGTTGTCGCGAGTCTTGTCTCCAATCGAGAGCTGGACTGGAATCCGGGGCTGAAAAGGGGGTGTCAAAAGCACCCAGGAATACTTCCCGGGCCCCAACTGGTGGAGGATCTCTCCCGCGGGGACCCGGAATTGCGGTAGGCCCCGGTGCCGATTGGCGGTGGCCCAAGCTTGGGCTACCGAAAAGGGGGAAAAGTCGTGGCGCCACAGGGTGCGCCCCACCCAGTTCTGCCCTTTGAGCACCGTACCGGCGTAGTCGACGCGGTGGAGCTGCGGCGAGCCGATCGTCGCCCCCCAGCCCAGCCACAGGGCCAGGGTGAGAGCGATGGCGCCCAGGGCGGCCCGCAGCGGCCGGCGGCGCAGGGAAGCACCCAGCTT
>CAZTNO010000399.1:0-1622 GCA_964614865.1 uncultured Clostridia bacterium | reverse complement strand
GAGAATTCGACCCCGCCTGCCGGGAAGGGCACACCTCGGGCAACCCGGTCTGGGAGGATCTGGCCGAAGTCGTGCCCCTCTTCCCCCGCTGGCTGTCGCTGCAAGTGGTGCTCGACCGTACCGGCACCCTGGTAGCCGCCCAGGCCGGCCCCCCGCTGCGGGTCCAGCAACGGCTCGGGCCGGTGATGGCCACCACGGTGGAGGCCCCGCTGAGCCAACCGGCGGAGATCGTTTTGGCCGCCGCCGGCACCGGCCCCGCCGGCATCAACCTGATCCAGACCCACAAGGCGATCCACCACAGCTGCATGGCGGCCCGGCCGGGGGGGGTGGTGATCGTGGCCTCGCCCTGCCCCCAGGGCATCGGTTCCAATTCCTTCCTGCCCTGGTTCTTTCGGGGGAGCTCCCGCGAGATCGCCGCAGGACTTGCCCGCGACTACACCCTCAACGGTCACACCGCCCTGGCCCTGCGAGAGAAGAGCGAGCAGTTCCGGATCGTTCTGGTGTCGGAGCTGCCCGCAGAAACGGTGGCCGCCACCGGCATGATGCCCGCCGCCACCCTTCCCGAAGCCTGGGAAATCGCCAGGCCCCTGCTGCTCCCCAAGACCCGGCTGGGGGTGGTGATCGAAGATGCCGCAGCCACCGTGCCGACCCTGCCTGGAGGAACCCGATGACCCATCCCAGCGATCTGTCGGAAGAACTGGCCCGCATCGAGGCCGCCGCCCCCGCCCCCGAGTCCCTGCCGGTCAACGGTCTGGCGAGCATCCTGCTGGGAGCTCCCCCCGGAAGCGGCGCCACCCTGGCCGACGAGCTAACCCGCCAGACCGGGTATCGCCTGCACCGTCAGGGGGAGCGGCCGGGACTTGCCGGCCGAATCCTTCATCTGCTTTGTCCTGCGGGCGGCCCCGACCTGATCGTCGCCGAGAGTTTCAGGCACCTCCCCTTCCACCCGGGTACCGCGGGTTTCTGCTTGCCCACCCGCGATCTCTCCGAAGTGCGCCGCATCCTGAACCACAGCCACCTCTCATTCCAGGAAACCGGTCGGGGAATCGTCACCCGGCCGATCCGCGGGCTTGCGCTTGCTCTCGCCTTCAACGAGAGCCTCGGGGGCGGTTTTCCCGGCGAAGAGGATACCGCCTGGATTCCCGCCGGCGGATCGCCTCCCGCCCCCCCCGCGGGGATCGGCCCCATCGACCACATCGCTTTTCGTGCCGAGAAAAGCGACCTGCTGGCCGCGGCGAGCATCCCCTCCCGGGTGACCCCGTACCGTTTCGCCAGCAGCTACCCCGTACCCAGTGAAGAAGCGGAGACGGTGGTTTTCCGCCCTCCGATGGGGCTCCCGGCGATCGTCATCTCGTGCGGGCATACCCCCCGATCGGTGGTCGCCACCTTTGTCGCCAAGTTTGGCGGGAGGGTGCACCACACCGCATTTGCCA
Organism: uncultured Clostridia bacterium; assembly: GCA_964614865.1. Taxonomy (GTDB): domain Bacteria; phylum Acidobacteriota; class Aminicenantia; order UBA2199; family UBA2199; genus CAZTNO01. The sequence goes on along the minus strand of CAZTNO010000399.1, from coordinate 189 downwards.
CCGAGGAGATCGCGCTACGGGTGGCCCGTCTGCGTCAGGGAGGGGAGCGTTTCACCAGCGAGGACCTGATCGGTTCGCGGGAGCGGGGGATCTTGCAGGTCTTCACCACCCCCTCGCCGGTCACCGGGGAGATCACCGAGTACATCGAACGATTCGCCGGCTTCACCGGGTTCTTCGACCCGGGCAATG
>CAZTNO010000398.1:0-1634 GCA_964614865.1 uncultured Clostridia bacterium | reverse complement strand
GAATGGCACCTCCGGGGATGGGTGAAATCCTGTCCGGGCACTCCGACCAGATTTCGCCCATCCCTTCAGGGGGTGGACCTCGGAAGGGGTCAGATTCAGATGAATCTGGCCTTCTTTCGTTTCCAGGTCAAACGTCAGGCGGAAGAGTCCACGGTAGTGGCGCCGCCGCTCCTCCGGCGTGGCCTCCGTCAACAGCTCGGAGTAGCCCTTCAGATACTCTCGGACAAGGGCGACGTTGAGCCGGCAGTCCTGGTCGGTCTCGACCTGGGACGTGGCAATCTCCTCCGCGAGTTGGCCCTCCTCCTTGCGGAGTTCTGCGAGCCGGGCCAGGATGTCCGGATCGTCGAGACCATCCTCCACCCGGGCAACCAGGTTGCGCTTCTTGCGCCGGACCTGGTCCAGAGCCCGTCGGAGGGAAGCCTCACGGGTCTTGGCCTCCTTGCGCTGAGGTTCCAGCGAGGTCTGATAGTCGGCCAGGATACGGTCCACATCGACGGTCCGCAGGATGCCCGCTGTTGCCGTTTCGAAGGCCGACTCCAGGAGGTCCGCCCGAATCTTGTGCGACGTGCAGGCCTTGTCCCGGCGTCCGCTGCAGCAGTAGTGGCGAGTCCCCTTGAACCTGGAGCCTATCAGGTGGCGCCCGCACTTGGAGCAGGAGGCTAAGCCCTCTGTCAACAGGTAGGGTTCCAGGGGTCTTCCCTTGTGGTAGGACTTCCCGCGCATGCCTCGCCCCCTCTCGTCCAGTTGGGCGTTCGCCCGGCGCCACAGGTCCTCGGACACAATCCCTGCCCAGGTGCCCTCCACCACCTCGGCCGGGTCATTCTCCCGACGCCTCTCTCCGGAGCGCATGCGGGTCTTCCCGTAGCGTATCACGCCATAGTAGACCTCGTTGCGAATTCGAGCGTACAGCGCGGGCCGGGCCCAGCGTTCCCCGGTCCTCTCCTCGACCCAGGCCAGGACGTCCCCACTGCGGTCCCCGCGTGCGATCCGCTCGAACACCTCGACCACGATCGGACCAAGGGTCGGGTGCGCCTGAAGGTCCATCCCGCGGGTGACTCCTGGCAGGCGGACCGCGACCAGGCCCCAGGGAACCGACCCCCCCTCGCCACAAGCCGCGCTTGGTGGCCTGGCCCTGGCCCTTCCGGGTCTCGTCCCCAAGGTTGCGCTGGTGGAGCCGGGCGAAGACCTCTGCGAGGCCCTCCATGGCTTCGTCCAGGGCTGAATCCCCCAGGTTCTCCACCACGGTCCGGACCTGGACTCCGCACTCCCGAATCGCGGCCTTGTAGGCAGCCGTCCGGATCCGGTGCCTACCGAAGCGGTCCAGCTTGTGGGCCAACACCAGGTCAAACTCCCGGCGCTTGGCTCCGGCCATCATGGACTGGAACTCCTCCGAGTCCTCGATGTCCGCGCTCCGGGTCTCCGCAAGCAGGAACCGGCGAACCACGGTCCAGCCCTCGCGAGCGCAGAAGGCCTCGCATGCCTGAACCTGAGCCTCCAGACTCATTTCGTCCTGACGGCGGGACGAGTAACGGGCGAAGATCGCGACGCGCATGGAACCTCCTGCAGGGCCCAGGACCGAAGCGGCGAACCTGCAGGGTGTCACCACCTGCGGCGCCTGGGCTCCGGCCCGGGCG
>CAZTNO010000397.1:0-1652 GCA_964614865.1 uncultured Clostridia bacterium | reverse complement strand
CAGCCCTGCCGAGTGTAACGGCAACCGGCAAGGCGGCGGTCACCCCGGTACGAGACAAAATTCGCGGTGAGGATGGCAGCCCTGATTTTGAGCCGTCTGTAGCAGCCACCGGTCAATCGTTAAAAGGCGGCTATCACCTGAAGAAGTTACTGGCCGACGCGGGATGGTCGATCCTTGAGCGCTCTGCTGATGGCGATGGCCAGGGTATGGCTTGGTGCGAGTTTGGAGACATCGACCACGAAGGCCACGACCGTGGGTGGAAACTTGCCAAACACATCGATGCCCTGATTCTGGAGATCACAGACCGTATCACGGAGCTTCTGGCGGCAGGATGGAAGCGTGTTCGGGTTGTGACAGACCATGGCTGGTTGTTGCTGCCCGGGGGATTGCCAAAAATCGATCTTCCCAGCGCCCTGGCCGATAACAAGTGGCACCGATGCGCCTCATTAAAACCCGGGGCCACTTCCGAGGAGCGGCTTTACCCTTGGTACTTGAATCCAAACCGGTATTTTGCCCTCGCTGATGGTGTGAGCTGCTTCAAAAAGGGCGAGGAGTACACCCATGGCGGCCTAAGCCTGCAAGAGTGCTTGACTCAGCAGTTGACGGTAACGCGAGGCGAATCTGCTCAGGCTGCGGCATCTGTCGAATTCACCGACGTGGTGTGGAAGGGTCTGCGCTGTACCGTTGCCGTGGATGGCAACTTCTCGGGTTTATCACTTGATGTTCGTAGCCAAGCGGGCAATTCATTGTCCAGTGTGGTCGTAGGCAGCAAACCGCTTAAAGACAACGGAACAGCCTCCGTCGTCGTCGAGGACGAGGACATGGAGGGGCGTGAAGCAACGGTGGTCTTGGTCGATGCCAATGGATCGCTGGTCGCGCAAATCGCCACAGTAATTGGTGGAGGTAATACATGATTGAAATGGACCAGATCGACAAAAAAGCGGCCTCCTCGCTAGAGGGGTACTTGGTCCGGAAGGATCTGGTCCGGACGTTTAGCCGCCAGTTTCCGGTGCCGACCTATGTGGTCGAGTTTTTGCTCGGCCGGTACTGCGCCAGCACCGAGCAGGACGAGATTGATGAGGGTCTCGAGATCGTCCAACGGCAACTCAAATCGCGAACGGTCAAAGCCGGGGAAGAAGAGCTTTTCAAGGCTCGGGCCAGGGAAAATGGCGAGGTCAAAATCATCGACCTCATCACCGCTCGCCTGGATGCGAAGACCGACTCCTACATCGCAACACTGCCCAGTCTGCGTCTGACCGATGTCCGCATTAGCCCGGAACTGGTGAATGAACATGAGCGAATGCTGACAGGTGGCTTTTATGCCGAAATCAGTCTGAACTACGATGCGGCTATCGCCCAGGAGAGCAAAGGCAGACCTTTCGGTGTTGAGTCGCTCCGGGAAATCCAACTATCCAAACGCGATGTGCTCGACATCCTGGCCGAGGCCCGCAAGTCCTTTACTACCGACGAGTGGAAGGAGTTTCTACTTCGATCCATCGGCATAGAGCCGAACGGATTGTCCCGGCGGCAACGTGACGCCCTGATGCTACGAATGGTTCCCTTTGTCGAGCGTAACTACAACCTGGTGGAACTCGGTCCCAGAGGACCGGGCAAGAGCCATCTCTTCCAGCAGGTTTCTCCGTATGCGCATC
>CAZTNO010000396.1:0-1680 GCA_964614865.1 uncultured Clostridia bacterium | reverse complement strand
AGCACGGTGGATTGGGAAGCAGCCACCTTCTCCACGGTGTCGAACACCCGCACCATTTCCAACCCCGCCGAGAGGATGCCCAGACCGCGAAACTTCTCGATCAGGTGGTGGCCCCGATCCAACTCGCCTTCGGTTCCGGTCGGGCCGTACCGATCCAGCAGGGCAATCAGCTCGGGAGGAGAAGGGGGCCACTTCAGGGTCTCGTGGATCCCGCAGCGCACCCATTCGACCAGGTGGGTGGGGGAAACGTCGCCGTCGAGGACCAGTACGAAGGTGGTCCTGGGATTGGCCAGCATGGCCGTCCGGGCATCGACCGGAGTGAGCTTGCCCCGATCGAACAAGACGATCCCCCCGGCCAGCTGCTCGTTGGCAACGGTCAACTCGTCGGGTGCGACCTGAACGGGGGGGAAAGGAAAAACATCAGGGTCGGGAGGAAGCCCCCTCCCGACCTCCACCCAGAAAATCCGGCCGGCATCGTTCATTTTTTCTCTTGTATAGCACACCTCCGGCCCGAAAGCAATTGACACCCCCGCCCTGGGCCACTATAATTGCAGGGTGGGCCAAGGTAACGAAATCCTGGAAATACGCAAATACGGGGAGGAGGTGCTCAAGCACCCCGCCCGCGACCTCACCGACATCGACGAGCGGGTGCTTGAACTCGTCAGGCGCATGACCCGGACCATGTACGAGGCTCCCGGCGTCGGTCTGGCCGCCCCGCAGGTGGGAGAATCCCTCCGCCTGTTCACCATGGACATCTCTTCGGGCGAAGACCCCGCCGAATTCGCCGTGTTGATCAACCCCCGGATCCTGGAGTCAGAGGGGACCGAGACCGGTGACGAAGGCTGCCTGTCGCTTCCCGGCGAATCGATGGGGGTGCGCCGGGCCACCCGCATCCTGCTGACCGGGCTCACCCTCGACGGCAAACCGGTGCGTCAGGAGTTCTCGGGGTTCAAGGCCCGGGTGATCCAGCACGAGATCGACCACCTGGACGGCATCCTGATCATCGACCGGGTCTCGCCCCTCAAGCGGGCCCTCATCCGTCAGGAAATCCAGAAAAAGCGCAAAAGTGGCGAGTGGTAGGATCGTTTTCTTCGGCACCGCCGCGGTCTGCCTCCCCTTTCTGGAAGCGTTGCATCGCGATTTTTCGCTGGTCCGCATCGTCACCCAGCCCGATGCCCGCGGTGGACGGCAGCTCCAGGCCCGGATCCCCCCGGTAAAGGAGTTCGCCGCCCGAAACGGGCTTATCCTGGAACAACCCGACGATCTTCGCGACGGCTCGCTGGCCAGCCTCCTCGCCCAGGATTCGCCCGACCTGGGGGTGGTCATCGCCTATGGCCGGCTGATTCCCGCCGCCGTCTTCTCGATCCCCCGCCATCGTACGGTCAACGTACACTTCTCGTTGCTCCCGGCGTATCGCGGCGCGGCCCCCGTGGCCCGGGCGATCGAAAACGGCGAAACGGGGTCGGGGATCTCGATATTCGAGATCGAACGCCGCCTCGATGCCGGCCCGGTCTGGGGCCAGTTGCCGGTGGAAATTAACCCGCGGGAAACCGCCGGGGAACTAACCGGGCGAATGGGGGAACTGGGCGCCCCCTTCTTGCTGGAAACCATCAAGCGAATTCTCGCCGGCAAGGATCGGCCCGTGGCCCAGGATGACCGCCTGGCGACGCTGGCCCCCAT
>CAZTNO010000395.1:0-1684 GCA_964614865.1 uncultured Clostridia bacterium | reverse complement strand
GGATCCCGCCGCGCTGGCCCGTTTCCATGACGGGCTCAGCCGGGTGTTGCGACGTTTTTTGCGGCGGCAGCTGGACATCCGGGCCGAGGACCTTACCAGCCCCGAGATCCTTTGCCTTCTGGACAAAAATGAACCCGACCCCCAAGCGGTGTCGGCGGTGGCCGAAGTGCTGGGCATCACCGATCTGGTGAAGTTCGCCCGCTACGCTCCCGAGACCAGCGACACCCTGCGCGCCGGAAACACCGCGCTGACCCTGGCCGCCATCTACCGGCGCCGCCGTGAAGCCGACAAGCGCCTCCCCCCCGAAACATGATCCGTTTTTCCAATCCCTGGTGGCTGGCGTTTCTGTTTGTCCTGGCCCTGCTGGCCTGGTGGCAACGCCGCAGTCGGAACCGGGGACACCACTACCTGTTCTACTCTTCCCGGCGCTTGTTGCCCGCCGCCGCCCGGGGCTGGAAGCCTTTTTTGGTGCGGCATCTGTTCTCTTTCGAGCTGGCCGTTTTGATTCTGCTGGTCGTGGCCATGGCCGGTCCGCAGCGGGTGAAAACGTTCCGAACCAGCGAAACCCACGGCTGCGACATCCTGCTGACCCTCGACCTGTCGGGCTCGATGGCTTCGATCGATTTCAAACCGCAGAACCGGCTCGAGGTGGCCAAAGAGGTGATCGCCCGGTTCATCGAGCGGCGCAGCAACGACCGCCTCGGCCTGGTCACGTTCGCTGCCACCGCCTACACCCGCTGCCCGTTGACGATCGACGACGAATTGCTTCGCCAGGCGTTGGCGGAAACCCAGCTGGGCGACATCGAGGACGGCACGGCCCTGGGTATGGGGCTGGCCACTGCGGTGAACCGGCTCAAGAACTCGACCGCCAAGACCCGCATCCTGATCCTGCTGACCGACGGCATCAACAACCGCGGCGAAATCGACCCGCGCGATGCGGCCACCATGGCCCGTGATTTCGGCGTGCGCGTCTACACCATCGGGGTCGGCACCCGGGGGCAGGCGCCCTATCCGGTCACCGATCCCTTCGGCAACCGTCAGTACGTGATGGTCGATGTTGAAATCGACGAGGAGTTGCTGAAGATGATCGCCGCCCGCACTGGAGGGCTGTACTTTCGCGCCACCGATCGCGAGTCGCTGCAAGGGGTGTTTGCCGAGATCGATCGTTGGGAGAAGACCGACATCAAGGTGCGGGAGACCAGCGAGAGACACGAGCTCTTCCCCTATCTGCTGGCGCTGGCCCTGCTTCTGGGGGTGTCGGTGGAGATCGCCCGGCGCACCGTGGCCCGGGTGCTTCCCTGACCGGTCGGGTCAGGCGTTGAGCTCGCGGAAGATCTCCTCCCAGTTCTTGCTCCCCTTCAGGGCGGTGAAGATGGTCTGCCACTTCTCCTGGTTGTCGAGGATGAAGTCGATCACCTCGCGGACCGCCCCCCTCCCGCCGTAACGCTTGGCGATGTAGTGGGAGATGCGCTTGATCAGTGGATGGGCATCGCCCACGGCGGCGGCGAACCCCACCATACCCATGACCTCGGCATCGCCGATGTCGTCCCCGATGTAGGCCACTTCGTCTTTTTGCAGATCGTACTTCTTGAGCAACTCGAAGAAGGGGATGGTCTTGTTGTAGACGTTCTCGTAGTATTCGTGGACCTGGAGCTCCTCGGCCCGGCGGCGCACGATCTCCGAC
>CAZTNO010000394.1:0-1686 GCA_964614865.1 uncultured Clostridia bacterium | reverse complement strand
ATCCAGGAGGTCCACGATGTGGAGATCCTGGGGGGTGAATTTTGCGTCCTTGGGGAGGGGGTCGGGGTGGAGGCAAACCACGCAATCTGGATCCGGGAACGTCTTTTGGCAGATGCGGCGGGTTGTGTACAAAGAAGTCTGTAAGTCCGGCTTGAGGGACTTCTGAAGGAGGTTGGCCACCGAGTCCGGTAGGTTGATCGCGTTCTAAACCACCAACTTGGAGGACGCGATGGCCGAAGGGAAGTTTGGGCCCGGAAGAGGCTTTGGGGAAGGTCTGTTCGCAGACGGAGGCGAGGGGGTCAGGGCGCTCGTGGAGGAGGTCGTGCAGGCACTGATCGGGTCGGAGGCGGACGAGCACTTCGGGGCACCCTGGAACGCGAAGGGTCTGCCTCGGCCCAACGGGTATCGGAACGGGATGAAGGGGCGGGAACTCCGGACACGGATGGGCACCTTGAAGCTGCGACTGCCGCAGGCCCGGAACGGGTCGTTCTTCCCCTCATGTCTGGAGCGTTGGCAGACCTCGGAGCAGGCGCTGGCGGCGACCTTGGGCGAGATGGTGATCAAGGGGGTCTCGACGCGGAAGGTGGCCCAACTGGCGGAGGAGATGCTGGGAGTCGAGGTGTCGGCCAGCACGGTGTCGAACCTAGTGAAGGCGATCGAGCCGAAGGTGAACGCCTTCCGGGAGCGGCCCCTGGGGAGCTACCGCTACCTCCTGGTGGATGCGCGGTTCGACAAGGTCCGGGAGAACCACCGGGTGACGAGCCGGGCCTTCCTCTGGGCAGCGGGCGTCACCCCGGATGGCCAGCGGGAAGTGCTGGGGTGGCTGGATTGGTCCAGCGAGACGGGGCGGGCCTGGAAGGAACTGTTCCAGGGGCTGAAGGACCGGGGCCTGGGTGGGGGGGACCTCGTGGTCTCCGATGCCCACGAAGGACTGGTGCGAGCGATTGACGAGGCATTCCCGGGGGCGGCATGGCAGGAGTGCCAGACCCACTTCATGCGACGAGCCCTGGACCTAGCGCGGGACGTGGACAAGTCCGCCCTCTGCGAGGACCTGCGGATGATCCTCCAGGCCAGCAGTCGGGAGCGGGCCGAGGAGGAGAGGGCCCTGCTGGAGAAGCACTGGGGGAAGAAGTATCCGAAGCTCGTGACCTACCTGGAGGAGCACTTCGACGCTGTGCTGGCCGTGCTCACCGTGCCTGCCGGGCACCGGAAGCGCCTGCGGACGACCAACCATGTCGAGCGGGTGAACCAGGAACTGAAGCGCCGAGGCCGGACCGTCCGGATCTGGCCCAATCCGGCCAGCCGGGACCGCCTCTATGGGGCGTTGCTGATGGAGCAGCACGAACGCTGGACCGGCATCACCTGGCTCAAGCCGGAGGGTGCATGAACAACGCGCCGCAGGGGGTCCGCTTCGGTCGGGCTCCGCCCTCCCTTCGCTGACCCCCTGCATTCACTGCGATCCATCTACCGTCGAGGACTTACAGAAACTTCTGGACACTACTCCACTGTTTGAACCGCTCCTTCAACTTCGCGACCTGTGCGGGAATCGTGGCGGGATCGCCGACGTTGCCGTCGGCAAAGCGTTCCCGCAAATGCGTTCCGGTGTTTTGCAGCAGATAGAACAGGACGGCGTCGCAGCCGAAGCGTCGCGCCATCGCCGCGAGCTCCGGCATTTCGACCTAGTTG
>CAZTNO010000393.1:0-1686 GCA_964614865.1 uncultured Clostridia bacterium | reverse complement strand
GTCACGAAGTACGGGGAGATGTAGCCGCGGTCGAACTGCATGCCGTCGACCACCTCGAGCTCCGTCTCCATCGACTTCGCTTCCTCGACGGTGATCACGCCTTCCTTGCCGACCTTCTCCATCGCCTCGGCGATCAGCTTGCCGATCGCCTCGTCGCCGTTCGCCGAGATCGTCCCGACCTGCTCGATGTCCTTCTTGCCCTTGGTCGGCGTCGACATCTTCTTCAACTAGGCCACCACCGCCTCGACCGCCTGGTCGATGCCGCGCTTGACCTCCATCGCGTTCGCGCCCGCCGCGAGCAGCTTCGTCCCCTCGCGCGCGATCGCTTGCGCCAGCACCGTCGCCGTCGTCGTCCCATCGCCCGCGGCGTCGGAGGTCTTCGAGGCGACCTGCTTGACCATCTGGGCGCCCATGTTCTCGAGCGGATCCTTGACGTCGATCTCTTTGGCCACGGTGACGCCGTCCTTGGTGATCAGGGGGGCGCCGAACTTCTTCTCCAGCACGATGTTGCGGCCGCGGGGGCCAAGGGTGGCCTTGACCGTGTCGGCCAGGGTGTTGATGCCGCGCAGCAGGGATTGCCGTGCCGCTTCACCCAGGGTGATTTCTTTTGCCATTTGGTTACCTCCAGTTGGATTGATCGGGTCTCATGCACCCGACGGTCATTTGACTTTGGCGAGGATGTCGGCGCGGGCGACGATCTTGTGGGTCTTGCCGCCGAGCTTGACCTCTTCTCCGGCGAACTTGCCGAAGATGATCTTGTCGCCTACCTTGATGATCTCCTGCAGTTCCTTGTCGGTACCTACGGCGATCACCTTGCCCATGATGGGCTTCTCTTTGGCGGTGTCGGGGATCACGATCGAGCCGATCTTCTCTTCCTGTTCCACCGGCTCCACCAGGACCCGGTCATCGATGGGTTGCAGATTCATGACGTTTTACCTCCGTTGGGTGAGACTTGATGTTTTGAAGATAGCACGAACTCGGCAGGATGTCAACAACATAAGTAATCAAGTATAAAATAAATCTTAGCGCTATATTGTCAAGTTTTCGGGGCCATCAGGCTGAGGGTGGTGCGGCCGAAGTCTTTCTCGCGGATCAGCACGAAGCCTGTGGGCAGGGGAGCCTGGGGTAGGTCGTGCTCGACCACCAGCAGCCCCTCGGGAACCAGTAGCCCGGCTGCGGCGATGGCCTCGACCGCCTGCTGGGTGCGGGGAAAAGCGTAGGGCGGGTCGCAGAATACCAGGTCGTAGGCATCGGTACCCGCCTGGGAGCAGAAAACGATGGCGTCGCGCCGGTGGACGGCGGCGGCGCTGGCGGGGATGCCGAGGCGCTCCAGGTTCTGCCGGATCAAGCCCAGCGCCTCGCCCCGGGTGTCGACGAAGTCGACCCGGGTGGCCCCGCGGGACAGGGCCTCGATGCCCAGGCTGCCGGTGCCGGCGAACAAGTCGAGCACCCGGGCTCCGGGCAGGCGGGTCGAGATCACCTCGAATAGAAACACCCGCACCCGGTCCATGGCCGGCCGGATCGCATCGCTCTTGGGGGTCGACAGGGAATGGCCGCGAAAACGGCCGCCGGTGATACGCATGAGGGGGAGCGATGGCGCCGGGAGGGAGGCTCCCGGCGCCCTGGAATCGCTACTTGTTGACCTGGAAGGTCTTGTCGCCTTTCTCGAAGAAGGTCACGATCTGT
>CAZTNO010000392.1:0-1699 GCA_964614865.1 uncultured Clostridia bacterium | reverse complement strand
AAGCGCCGCTGAGCCCGGCCATCTGACTATGGCGGAGGCCCGCACGATGGCGGGCCTCCAGGCTTGATTCGGGGCGGTCTGCCGTCGGTTCAGGCGGCCGTGGCTCCGACGTGCAGGACGCCTTCGCAGTGCCCCACGGCCTCGACCACCTCGGCGGGCGCCGGGGCGTCCAACAAGATGCGGGCACAGGCGGCCCGGGCTCCGTCGAAGACCTGGTTCTCCATCTCCTTGTAGTTCAGACCCGCGGCCTTCAGGGCTCCGAAAACGCCTGCCAGCACCCCGACCCGGTCCTCATGCCGGACCACCAGGGCGTGGCCACCCACGGGAGCCTTGCGCAGGTTCACGCAGTTCGGAATCGGCTCTCCGGCCTGGAAGGCCCATGCCAGACGCACGGCGTCCAAGCCGGTGGCCGCTTCGGCCTGGTCGGTCGAGGCCCCGATGTGATGGGTCCCATAGCAGTTGGGATGCCGCGCCAGAGGGTGCGGGTAGTCGGCCTGTCCGGCCCCGGGTTCGGAAGGGAACACGTCCAGACCGGCGCGCAGGCCCTTCTCGTCCATGGCCTTCAGCAGGGCCTCGTTGTCCACGACCTCGGCCCGCGAGGTGTTCAGGAGGATCGCTCCGGGTTTCATGGCCGCCAGGAATTCGCTCCCCAGCAAGCCCCGGGTTTCTCCGGTCAAGGCCACGTGCACCGAGACGACGTCGCTCTGACGGGCCAGGTCCAGAAGGTCGGGGCAGTGCTCCACGCCCAGGGCTGCGGCCTTCTCGGCGGTCATGGACCGCGACCAGGCCAGGATCCTGACGTCGAAGCCACGCAACCGCTGGATCATCTCCTGACCGATGAGGCCGACTCCCACCAGTCCCACGGTCCTGCCCTTCAGGCCCTGGGCTTTGCCGAACTCCTTCTTGTTCCACTTGCCGTCACGCAACTGGCCGACGTTGTCCGCGATCCTCCGGTCCAGGGCCAGAAGCAGCCCCATGGCGACCTCGGCGACGGCGGCGGAGTTCTTGCCCGGGCAGTTGGCCACGTAGATGCCCCTCTCCGAAGCCGCAGCCACGTCGATGGTGTTCACCCCGGAACCGGCGCGGATGACCAGGCCCAGACCGGGCGCAGCCTCCAGGGCCGCGCGGGTGACCTTGGTCGAACGCACCACCAGGACATCGACGTCGCCGAGAATCTGCGGCAGGTCATCAGCGCCGAGGTCGGGGCGGTTGGTCACGCGGGCTCCAGGAATGGCCTGGAAGGCATCGATGGCGACAGGGTGCATCTTGTCGGCCAGGAGGATGTGCATCAGGAGGGTCCGTCCCTTCTCCGGGGCCTCCACGGCCCCTGGAAGAAATTTTTCGCCGTCTGGCCCGAGCCTCTTCCCGCCCCAACCTGCTTTCCCTCCCGCGGCGGTTGACCACCAGCAGGGTCTGGGAACGGGGTCTGCGAAGCCTGGGTCCGTGCACGCCTACCTCGCCCTGATCACCATGTGGAAGGACCCCCGCAAGCTCGCCCTGATGGCCATGACGGCCGGAGTCTACACCGCCGGGGGGCTGACCACCAAGTACTTCCAGATCGTCCCGGGGTTTCTGGACCTGCGGCCGGCGGCCGTCTTCCCGATGGTCTTTGGAGTCCTCCTGGGGGCCCCCGCCGCCTGGGGGGCAGCCTTGGGAAACCTGATCCAGGACCTCCTGGGCGGGATGTTCGGACCGGGAA
>CAZTNO010000391.1:623-1719 GCA_964614865.1 uncultured Clostridia bacterium | reverse complement strand
TTGTACCAGCGCAGGAGCCGAATGTTGGTGCCGAAGAACACGTAATCCCCGTCGCAGGCAATCCGGCGGACGCCTCCGACCTCATATTTCTCCCACGTCAGCCCGTCGAAGTAGTGCAGCGAGGCCCTCTCGGGCTCGGTCGGCCCGCATTCACGCAACCCTCCCCCAGGGATGACGATCGGCCTCTGGTCGCACCCCGCGGGGATATCGTCGCAAGCGACCCACAACGAGCAACCGAATCCCGTTCGCCGGGAAGACACCCCGACGGCGGTGATCCGATTTGAATCGAACCCGGCATTGCGGCGAGTGTATTCACTGACGCCATCGACGCCATCCGGGTGCACGCAGAGCAGACCTTTGTCCGAGGCCAGCCAGAGTCGCCCACTCTCGTCCGCAGCCATATCGAAGAACTGACGGTCGGTTCCGACATCGACGATGCGGAAGAAGCGGCCATCCCAGGATGTGAGCCCTGTGGGGTGCAAGAGATAGATGAGGGGCTCTTTCCCGGGGAAGGGTCGGCGGACGGCAAACTGCAAGATGTGCAGATCCCTCAGCCCTTCAAGGGGGCCGAAATGCTCCCACTCAAACAGCCGGGCCGCGCTGCTGCCGATTTCTCCGGGGTTCTTCAGCCGGAAAAACCCCTCAGTCCTGGTTCCTAGATAGAGATGCTGTTCCTGGGACCAGACCGAGGTAATCTTGGTGGCATTCTGCCAGGGCAGACAATCCTGATCTTTCAGGAAATCCCAGACAATGCGACCTCGAGAGTTCCCCGGCCGCGGCAGAACTCGCGCCCGAAACAGGTATTTCTCTTCGACCAAAGTCCACAGCATGCGGTTGTGATCAAGGTGAATCCAGGTGAACCGATCGAAGGGAAACGTGTTGGTCGCCTTGGAGAAGAGCGTCTCGTCCAGGAAGGAATCAGCGGCCGAGATCGGAACCTGGGGCGGAGCGTCCAGGCGCTTTTCGGGGCGGATCTCCTCGTTGCTTGCGTCGGCTTGGTCGGCTGCCTTCAGGGGAGGAAGCTCAATGGTCGGGGAAAAGGGCCGCGGACCGCTCGGGGCCTGACCCAGTCGGGGAGACCGAGAATAGCGCTTCA
>CAZTNO010000391.1:0-613 GCA_964614865.1 uncultured Clostridia bacterium | reverse complement strand
GACAGCCACAATCCGTTCCCCGGGGCTATCCCCGTGACGGGAACATCCTGTCCCGCCGGATACACCGTCTTGTAGCGCGCATTTCCCACCCCGGCGCGAGCCAATTCGTCGAATGCCAACGAGTCGAGAGCCAGCAGAATCAACCCTCCATCCGTGCAGACCGCGATCCGGCGGCCGAAGGCATACACCCGGTTGATGTTTTTCGACGCCAGCAGCGGAGCGTTTACCGCATCATACCGTTGCCATTGCTCATTCTCAAACCGCCACAATGTTCCATCCCGGGTTCCCAACCAGAGACTCCGGCCCTCCAGGAATGCAGCCAAGGGGTCCTTCGGTTGGGGCCGCGCTTCTCCTTCTTCCGGGGGGATGGGGGGGACGACGGCGAGGCCGGTCAGCCAGCATTCCCCTTCCCCGGTTTCGTGAAGCGATGGCGGCGATACCTTTCCGAGCAAGGCCTGGTCCTGGATCATGGCGAGACCGTCGGTGGTGGCAGCCAGAACGCGCTCGTGACCGGCCCGTGAGGGAAACACCCAAAACCCCGTGATCCAGTCGGACGGCATGCCGGCCGCCGTATCGAAAGCAACCATGTTCCGGCCCCGACCGATCAACAACC
>CAZTNO010000390.1:0-1741 GCA_964614865.1 uncultured Clostridia bacterium | reverse complement strand
GTTCCCATTGGACTTCTTCGCCTGGCTCCAGACCGATGGCTGCGGCCAGGGCTAAGTGCGCGTCAATAAATAACGTATACAACATTTGTTAGTTCTGATAGAAGTCGACCCCGCATGGTGACTATGCGGGAGATCAAAGAGAAGTTGCGCCGAATGTGGCCGCACCTGAACGAACGGGCCCGGCGGATGGTGGCGGCTTCGGAAGCCGCGCAGATAGGATATGGCGGCGTGTCGCTGGTAAGCTGCGCCTGTGGCTTGTCTCGGGTAACAATCACCAAAGGGGTTCGCGAACTGAAGGCAGCGCCCTTGCCCGAAGATCGCGTGCGGCGGCCGGGAGGCGGACGCCGCCGATTGGAGGCACACGATCCGGGACTGCCCGGGCTGTTGGAGTCTTTGGTGGAACCGCTGACCCGTGGGGACCCTGAATCACCGCTGCGTTGGACCTGCAAGAGTACCCGAACCTTGGCTGGGGAATTGGTCCACCGGCAGCATCCGATCAGCCACGAAAAGGTCGCCCAGTATCTGCGCAAGCTGGGCTACAGTCTGCAAGGGAACCGCAAGACGGAGGAGGGGGAGGATCATCCGCATCGCGACGACCAGTTCCGGCACATCAACCGGGAAGTGCGCCAGGCCATCGCGCAGGGGTGGCCGGTTATTTCGGTCGATACCAAGAAGAAGGAACTCATCGGGAACTTTGAGAACAAAGGGCGGCAATGGCGTCGGAAGAAGACCGCAGACCACGTCAATGGCCACGACTTTCCCGATCCGTCGGTACCCCGCGCCTATCCCTACGGCATCTACGACCAGGCGCGGAACACTGGGTTTGTCAATGTCGGCACCGATCATGATACCGCCACGTTCGCGGTGGCGTCCATCCGTGGGTGGTGGCATCACGAAGGCCGGCATTTGTACCCAGCGGCGACTCAACTGCTGATCACCGCGGATGGTGGTGGCAGTAATGGCTACCGGCTGCGTCTCTGGAAGGTGGAGTTACAGCGATTGGCCGACCAGACCGCTCTCTCGATCCGCGTGTGCCACTTTCCTCCGGGAACCAGTAAGTGGAACAAAGTGGAACATCGTCTCTTCTCGTTCATCTCCTCTAACTGGCGGGGCGAGCCCTTGCGCGACTACGAGACGATCGTACGCCTGATCGCGGACACTACGACGGCCAAGGGGTTGACAGTCACTTGCCGTCTAGATCGGAGGAAGTATCCGGCAGGGCGCAGAATCAGCGATGAGGAGTTGGCAACGATCAACATCACTCCGCTCCGGTTTCACGGCGAATGGAACTACACGATTCACCCCCATGTATAGCACAACATGTACATGTTATTTATTGACGCGCCCTTACTACACCGCTTGCCCGAATCCGTGGCTGGGCGAGTTCATCAAATGCTACGGCACGCTATACGACCCGAAGCAGCCGTATCACCGCGAACCATTCGCGGCAGACGTGAGCGAGGGCAAGAATCATCCGATCTACAACGCCCATTCCTACCACACCAAAGTTCCGCATCGCGCCATCATGCGCTACCTGCTGCACTACACTCAGCCCGGCGACGTCGTGTTCGACGGCTTCTGCGGCACGGGCATGACCGGCGTGGCGGCCCAACTCTGCGGCGACCGGGCCGAAGTGCAGGCCCTTGGCTACCGCGTTGGTGACGATGGTGTCATCCTGGACGAGGAAGGCAGACCCTTCTCGAGGCTTGGGCCTCGGCGCACAATCCTGAATGACCTGTCG
>CAZTNO010000389.1:0-1752 GCA_964614865.1 uncultured Clostridia bacterium | reverse complement strand
AGACGGGCGAGGTGGCCGAGGCTCGGGCGGCCCTGCGCTCCCAGGGCACGACCCTAGCATACCTCGTGCTGCAGGCCCTTGGCGAGTTGCCGCGGAACCGCGAGGAGGCCCTGGGTCTGTGCCGCCGGCTCCTCGGACCTGGTGTCGCCGACCTGCTGCAGGCGCTTGTGGAGGGGACCGACCAGGCGGGTGGGCTTCTCGAACTGGAGCGCCAGGCGGAGGACCTGCACTCCAGGTTCCTGGAGGCCGCCACCCAACTGCAGGAGTTCGCCAACCTGCTCTACGCGCGCCCGGTGGAGGCCGAGGCCCTGCTTCTCCGTCTGCTTGTGGCGGGTCAGGGAGACTGGCACCTGGAGTTCCAGCAGGGGCTATCGGGTATCGGCTTCGAGGTAAGGCACGGCCCCCAGAGGGTCCTGGTGGACCTGGTCGTGCGGGAGGGCGACATGGAGATCGACCGGGTGGACCGCTTCGCCGAGCGCGTCCCGTCCGGGGAGAGCCAGGGGCGGGCCGTCATGGTGGCTCATCTCTTCCGCAGCCTTCCCCTGGCCGACCGGCCCCTGGCCTTCCCCCAGCAACTCCTGTCCCGGGCCCGGCAGCGCCAGGTCCACCTGGTCTCCCTCGAAGAACTGCTTCAGGCCCACAACCGAGGTTGTCTTGAAGTGGAGACCGGCCCGGTGGCCTGGAGGGCCCTGCTGGAGAAGATCCTCGGAGAGCCGGATCCACGGGCTGCCCCTGAGGGACGCGGCCGGGCCCGAGCCGGGCGCCTCTCGACTCGAGCCTGACCACGGCTCCTCAAAAGTGAATGTCACAACTGCCGCGCGGACTCCGGGTTCTGTCACTTCATCGTTCGAGAGCTGCCAGGAACAACGCCACGGCCGAGGCCGCCTCCTCCCGGTTCACCCGGTTCCGCCCCGGCTGACCGGGCAACGTGAGGAACCGCGCGTAGCTCACCGGTCCGTCCTTGCGCCAGGCGGGCACAGCCGGATCCGTCGAGGCGAAGCGGTCCCGCACGATCTCCAGCGCTCGTTCCATGAGCGGCTCGTCGGTCCATTCGGCACACCGCTGCCGGAAGGATCTGGCCACCCCCTCCGGCCCCCCGGGGGCATGCAGCAGCGTGAAGACGAGGTCGAAAGCGTCCTTCTCCTCGATCCGATCGTCGTAGGCCAGAGCCTTGAGAACCAGGAACGGCACAATGTTCGAGACCCGGATCCACTCCGTGGCCACTCCGTGATCGTCCAGCAACTCCCCGGACAACTCATGCTCCACGTAGTCGCGGAAGACCAGGTGCGCACCGGGAATCCGAATCGCGGAGAGACGACGCTCGCCCGTCAGCGGCGCCACTCGTTCTCCTGGTTCCTCGGCTGCGCTCGGGCACATGAGATCGAGCACGATCGTCGAGCCGGGCTCCACCTGCCGGCTCCAGCGGAAGTGTTGGGCCCGGCCCTCGTCGTTCTCGCCTCGTGCGAACCCCAGGTCTCGCAGGTTCCGCTCCAGGGTGCGGTAGGCCTCGACGTCGGCCAGGATCTCCAGGTCCAACACGAGGTCCACGTCCGTGGTCCCCGGATAGACCAGGTCCTCGAAAAGGAAGTGGGGCACCAGGCCGCCGGCCAGATAGATGCCGCGCTTCCAGGGCCCCAGACCCCGTAGCAAGGTCAAGAGCGTCCGTTCGCAGAGCTTGGTGTGCCTCCGAGAGTAGCCCCCTCGATGCTTCGGCTTCACGGGGATCCTCCTCTCAGTACGGGAGCCGCTCGG
>CAZTNO010000388.1:0-1769 GCA_964614865.1 uncultured Clostridia bacterium | reverse complement strand
ATCTCGGCTGAGGCCAGGTCCAGGTCCCCCTCGACGTGGAGGACGGCCCGCCCCTCGGGACGCTTCAGGTAGATTCGGAATCGGCAGGACATGGAGCACCCCCATCAGGCCAGGACCCTCCCTCCCGGCCAGCTCCTCCCCGCAGGAGCTCCTGCGATTATAGTTCTTCCGGGGTGTCCTGGAAACAGGCGAACCCTCACTATAGTTCTTCTGACGAGGGGGTACCCGGGTCGGTCGGGCGACGGGTGCTGATCCTGGTCGTCGGCGAATATGTGTTCGAGAGATCTTGCCGTTGTTCTGCCAGGGCCTCCATCCGCCGGGAGCCTTCCCAGCCTGATGGAAGCACGGCGATGGGACCACCGAGGACACGGAGAGACGCTGAGGGAACCAGGAGCGCGATGGTTGATGGTCGCCCGAAATCCGGACACAATACTGCCAGTAATCAGGCGAGAATAACCTCGCCATGCCTGGACTTTCGGCCGAGATTCCTGACCGACAGGCGCCGTCAGGATGGCCCCCTAGGGAATAGCGAAGGAACATTCGATGGTTGCCAGACTGCGGGCATTGTGAGAATTCGTGATTGAATTTGTCCGTCGCCTGCGCTACAATGAAGACACAAGTCCTTCCCGTTCCGCTGAGCCGGACAGCCTCGATTGTTGCTGGGGAAGGGCGGCTTGGAGAAGGGGGACTCTCCAATGTCTTCACCGGTCGACTCCAATCCCGCAAGCACCGCGACGTCCCTCCCCTGGACCTTCGCCAGATTGCGCGACATGGAACCCTGGGAATTGGACGAACTGGCCCGGGGGGCCGGACTCTCCCTGGTGATGGGGCGCCTGGTCCTGGGGCGCTGCCTGGTCGAGTTGGACCGGCGGACCCATTGGGACGAGTGGGGATTGGAGCGGCTCGATCCACTACGCCATGCGCGCCCTGCACCTGACTCGCAGGGAGGCCCGCGAGATGCGCCGGGTGGCCCGCGAACTGCAGGCCCTGCCGGTGCTGAACGCCGCCGCCGAGCAGGGGGACCTGGGCTGGTCCCACCTGCGCGAGGTGGTCCGGGTGGCCGTGCCCGAGACCGAAGAGGCCTGGCTGGAGGCGGCCCGGACCTACGCCTGGAAGGTCTTCCACCGCATGGTGAGCCAGGCCATCCGGGGCGACCTGCCGGGCGAAGCCAGCCAACCCGCCGGGGCCGAGCAGGTGGAGGTGCGCCTCCTGTTGAGCCCCGACCAGCTCGAGGTCTACAGCGCCGGCCTGGCGCGGCTTTCCCGCCGCTTCGGTCGCCTGGTGGACCCGGCCGAGGCCGTGGAATACGCCTTCGCAGAACTCCTGGCCGGCAACGACGCGACCCTGGACGCCCGCCTGCAGCAGGCTCGCGATCTGCTGGACGACATGCAGGAACTGCGGGACCGCCAGGCCGACCAGCAGGACGCCAGTGCCCGATCCGCAGCCTTCCGGACCTTCCGCCGGTCCCGCTGCAGCGCCGCAATACAGGAAGAGCGACCCACGTGGGGTCGCGGAAGAGGGTCGACCCACAGGGGTCGCGGAAGAGGGGCGACCCGCCGAGGTCTAGGAAGAGCGACCCACGTGGGACGACGAGGACCTCGCTCCCGCTGAGGAGGAGCGACCCGCCGAGGTCGAGGAGGAGGGACGGCCCACGTGGGTCGTCGAGGAACCTGCCTTCCGCTACCCGGCATCCCATTCGGGCGATGGGATGCTGCGCGATGGCGATGGGCCTGCGCGGGAGGAAGTGGCGGCCCTCCGGATCGGCTGGG
>CAZTNO010000387.1:0-1817 GCA_964614865.1 uncultured Clostridia bacterium | reverse complement strand
AACTCGTACAGCCCCGAGCGAAAGATTCCGGTCACCTGGAATCTCCGGAATTTGGGGATGATGCCGCGCGGGGTGACTACCGGCTGAGGCGAGACCACCAGGCAATTGCCACCGGGCAGCAGCCCCATCTTGCGGGCCAGGTCGCTCCCCACCACCAGCTCGCTCTCGCCGGTGGGCAAGCGGCCCGCTTCCAGTTTGGCCAGCCAGGGAGCCCCGGCGAGGCGGCCAAGATCCATGCCGCGAAAGATGGCCCCCGAGATGTCGCGCTCCGACCCACGCAGCAGCACGGTGCCAAACACCACCGGGGTGACCGAGGTCACCTCGGCATCGGCGGATTCCAGCCGACGAGCCAGCGGGGCATATCCCGCGATCCCCTCGCCGAGCCGGTCGTTGACCAGGATGTGGGCGGTGGAGGCCAGGATCTTGCCGCGGATGTCGCCCTGGAACCCGTTGATCAGGGAGAGGGCGATCACCAGGGCGGCCACCCCGATGGCGATGCCGGTAATCGAGACCAGCGACATGATCGACAGAAAGGTGTTTCGCCGCCCCCGCGTCAGGTAGCGGCGGGCGATGAAGAACTCGACCCTCATTTTTCGGGTTTGAGCTGCGGAAAGAGGATCACTTCCTTGATCGAGGGGGCACCCGAGAGGAGCATCACCAGGCGGTCGATGCCGATCCCCTCGCCGGCCGCGGGGGCCATCCCGTGCTCCAGGGCGAACAGGAAATTCTGGTCCACCCAGAGGGCCTCGTCGTCGCCTTTGGCCCGGTCGGCTACCTGGGCCTCGAAACGCTGCCGCTGGTCGAACGGATCGTTGAGCTCGGAGAAGCCGTTGGCGATCTCCATGCCGGCGATGAACAATTCGAACCGCTCGGTGAGCCGGGGGTCGGTGCGGTGCTGTTTGGCCAGCGGCGAGATCGCCTTGGGGTAATCGATGACAAACGTCGGTTGTTCCAGCGCCGGCTCGACGTACTCGTCGAACATCAGTTCGAGCATCTTGCCGTAGGTGGGCGGCAGCTCGTCGCCGGGCCGGTGTTTCACGATCCAGCCCCGCAGCCGCTCCTCGTCCCACAAGTCCTCCGCGGCAATGCCCGAGCCCTCGAGGATGGCGTCCATGAACGGCAGGCGGCGGAACGGCGGTTTCACCGGGATCTCTTTCCCCCCCCAGCGCAGCACCCCGTCAGCCAAAAATTCGGTAGCCAGACCGGCCAGCAGGTCTTCGGTGAGGGCGATGTAGTGGTGGTAGTCCTGGTAGAGCTCGTAGAACTCGATCATGGTGAACTCGGGGTTGTGGTTGATCGAGATCCCCTCGTTGCGGAAGTTGCGGTTGATCTCGTAGACCTTCTCCATGCCGCCGACCAGCAGTCGCTTCAGGTAGAGCTCGGGGGCCACCCGCAGGTAGAGGTCGATGTCAAGGGCATTGTGGTGGGTGACGAACGGCCGCGCCGCCGCCCCTCCGGGGATGGGGTGCATCATCGGCGTTTCCACCTCGACGTAGTCGCGCTGGTCGAAAAACCGGCGGATGGCCTTCACCACCCCGTGGCGGATGCGGAAGATGCGCCGGGTCTCGTCGTTGTCGATCAAATCGAGGAAGCGCAGGCGGTAGCGCAACTCCTTGTCTTGCAGGCCGTGCCACTTCTCGGGCAGCGGGTGGAACCCTTTGGCCAGGAAGGTCAGCTCATCGACCAGCAGGGTGAGCTCGCCGGTGCGAGTGCGGAACAGGGTGCCGGCAACGCCGACGTGGTCGCCGATGTCGAGCAGCTTGTAGACCTGGAAGCCGTGGTCGCCGACCTTGTCTTTGCGTACGTAGATCTGCAGC
>CAZTNO010000386.1:0-1834 GCA_964614865.1 uncultured Clostridia bacterium | reverse complement strand
CACCATCTGGATCCAGAGGATCTGGATGTGGCACAGGGCGCGCAGCACTTCCGCCCTCTGGTGCGGGCGATACCCTCCACGGCAGCCGTTCCCTCCCAGTTTGGGTTGAAGGCGCCTCATGGATAGGAGGTCGTCGACCGCCGCGACGGCGTCGTCCTTGGGGGAACGGGCGTTGGAGATCCACAGCGCGCTCAGCGCGTCCAGGACATCAGCGTCGAGGTCCGACAGCTCCTCGCGCTGCTTCCACATCATCTCGCGCAGGCACTCCAGTTCCTCGGGGGCGACCAGGGCCTGCTCCTCCGTGCCGGCTGGACGGAGTTGGGCCACACCGCGGGCGGCGCCCTGGCCCAGGACGGCTGTCGGCCAGGGTGACTCTCCCACCTGTTGGAAGGTGTTCAGCGCCATGGCCTCCCGGACCGCGTGGTAATGGGAGGGCCCCGGGACGACGAAGTGCTGGGCCTCCAGGTTCGTGGGGGGCCTGGGCCCGGTTCCCAGGTCCTGGAGGAGTTCCTCCAACACGCCCACGGCCCCGTCGTGGAAGTTCAGCGCCTCGGCCAGGGCACCGACCAGGTCCTGGGCCAGGTCGCGAGCCTCTTCTGGTTGCAGCGTCTTGGCCAGGATGCGCGCCAGGTCCCGCGGGCCACCCGGGCCCAGGGCCTCGCGAACCGCCCGGGCGATGTCCTGCGCCCGTTTGCGACGCTGTTCCAAGGTCGTCATCCTTCTCGTCCCCTGGTGCCGGGATCAGCTAGCCACGGCTTCGACCAGGCGCGCCTTGATGTCGGCTTCTGATGTGGCAGAGGTGAGATCGATGTCGGACTCCGACAGCATCTCGATCAGGGCCCGGATGAGCTCCGCCCGCTTGATCGCCCGGCCGGTCTTCTCGCGGATGTCGGACGACAGCCGGTCCAGGAACACGATGTGCCGGTTCAACAGGATCACCGTGGCCTTGGCCCAGCGCTCGTCGTGAACCGGGGGACGTCCAGGGCCGCGTTTGGAACCGTTTTGCGGGGTTTTCGCCTGCGTATCGTTGGAGGTCGACTCGGGGCTCTCGGCCGGCACCTGCGGGACAGGAACGGGGGCCTCCGTCTTCGCTGCCCGGCGGGTTGGCGAGAAGATGTCCTGGGCTGCCTTTCCTGTCCTGCTTCTCATGCGCCGATGACTCCCTTCAGTTTCTGCTGGATTTCGCGCGCCAGTTTCCTGTATGCTTCGGCGCCCGAAGAGCGTCCGTCGTAGTCCAGGATGGTCTTCCCGAAACTGGGGGCCTCCGCCAGACGGACGTTGACCCGCACCTCGGTCTTTAGGACCTGGTCGGGGTAGTGCTCCCGCAGGATCTTCACGATCTCGGAGGTGACGCGCGCCCGGTAGTCCACCATCGTCAGGAGGAAGCCGAGGAGCGAGGCTCCACCGCCGAAGCCCTGTTGCACCTTGTCGACCGCTTCCATCAGGTTGACCAGGCCTTCCAGGGCCAGGTACTGGGGCGTGACCGGGACCAGGAAGCGGTCCGCCGCCAGGAGGGCGTTGACCGGGAGCAGTGATAGCGAGGGTGGGCAGTCCAGGAGGATCGTGGAATAGCGGGATCGGAGCGGCTCGAGGGCTTCTCGGAGGCGGTTCTCCCTCCCCTCTTCCTCGGCCAGTGCCAGGTCCACGTTCGCCAGGGCCATGGAGCCGGTCAGCAGGTCCAGGCCCTTGACCTGGGTCGATCGGATCAGGGGCGCAGCCGCTTCGCCACCCAGCAGCACCTCCGCGATCGATGGTTCCAGTTCGCTTCGATGAACCCCGAGCGAGAGGGAGGCCGACCCCTGGCTGTCGAGGTCCACCAGAAGCACGCGGCGCG
>CAZTNO010000385.1:0-1836 GCA_964614865.1 uncultured Clostridia bacterium | reverse complement strand
GCGGAAGTTGCACTCGGTCGTCAGTTCGAAAACCAGGGTACGAACGTGCTCGAGGGGGTTTTGGTCGTACGAACGCAGGGCGCTTTCAGGAGTGTCCTCTTTCCTTACCGGGCGGATCCAGCCGCGGTCGAGGGCATCGCGGGCTGCGGCGGGAGCTGGCTGCGACACTCCGTTCTCGAGCATTTCTTGCAGCGACTCTTCCACCGGGCCAAGGGGAAGGCCGAAACGGTGGAGGGCCCGAAGGCGCCGGTGGCCAACAAAGGTGAGTACGCACGGCGGCGGGGTCGAGGAGGTCCCTTTCCCTACGCCCTTACCATCGATCCCTGCCGACAAGCCCCCTCCTGGACCCGATTATGGCACCGCCCGTCCGGAGGCGCAACTGCCGCCCTCTGCCCGAGCCCTGGAGGGACGGACCTTGCAAACTTGAAATCTTCAGCGGGGAACGGATTGGATGAGCGCAAAAAGTTAAACGGGCAACTAGACATTCAAGTCGCAACTAAATAGAGGGCGCAGGATCGGAACTCGTGGCGACGTTTTCCGGTTATCGGTTATCACTCCCCCTGAAAGGATTTGAGGCCTTTTCCGGATGGTGGACCTCACATTTGGCCTACACGTTTTCCTGGTTGATCAGGTTGACGATCACCTTGCAGATCGTCTCCTTTTCGGCGGGTTTGCTTTCGGCGATGAGCAAGGTCAACGCGACCAGGGCGTTATCGGCCAGGCGTTTGCTGCCGTCCTTGCGATAGAGCAGGCCGTTGGCATCGAGAAACCAGACGAACAGGAAGGCACCGATGCGCTTGTTGCCGTCCACGAAGGCATGGTTTTTGACCACGAAGTACAGCAAATGGGCCGCTTTCTCCTCGATGCTGGGGTAAAGGTCCCGGCCGGAAAAAGTCTGGTAGATCGCCCCGATGGCACTCTCCAAACCCATGTCCTTTTTCAGGCCGAACAGCCCGCCGCCGTGCGGCCCCATGGTCCTGGCCATGCTGCCGATCGCCGCCACGGCAGCCTCTGCTGTCAGGCGAAAACTCCCCTCTCCGGAAGTACTGTGCAAGAGAAGCTGCTGGTGGTCGTACTGATCGAGAAGGCGCAGGGCCAACGAGTAGTCGCGGATGACCCGCAACAGCCCCTCGGCCTCCACCCCGTCCAGTGGACGGGCTTCAAGAACCCGTCCCATTAGGTCGACCGCAGCTTGTAGTTCCTTCAGCCGTTCCGCCTGTTCCCGCAGGCGTTTCTCGTTGATCGCAAATCCCTTGATGGTAAGCTCTTTCAAGACCCGGGTCGCCCATATGCGAAAGTCGGTCCCTCTCCGGGAGTTGACCCGGTAACCGACCGATAGAATTGCATCCAGACTGAAATACTGGATTGGCTTGTCTGATCCAGCAATGTGCATTTTTTGCACATTGCTTTTTCGGTCAAGCTCTCCGGATTGAAAGATGTTGTTCAGGTGCCTGGTGATCACGGACCGCTCGGTGGCGAACAATCTCGATATCTCTTTTTGCGCCAGCCATACGGTCTCTTTTTCCAGGTGGACATCCACCTCCGTTCGCCCATCGGCGGTACGGTAGAGGCGGATCTCTCCACCCAGGCCCTGGATGGGTTCCCCGGGTGACGCTGGTTTTGGTTTCATCGCAAACTCCCGTGTGATTTTCATTATAGCGGGGCGATCGACGGGAATACAAGAACACGGCCGGGAGAGAAGGACCGTAGGGGCGAAAGATTTTTCGCCCCTACATCCAATCGTGGGGATCCGTCCCTATCGCTGGGGAACGACCCGCGTCAGCGTTTTTTCAGCCGCCACACCCCTCGGTCAGGGCCCGGTTTTTTGGGCGCCCG
>CAZTNO010000384.1:0-1840 GCA_964614865.1 uncultured Clostridia bacterium | reverse complement strand
CTCGATCACCTTGACCAGGTCAACCCCGTTGCGTTCACAAAACAGGCTCCACTCGTCGAGGAAGGCCAGAATGGTGGCCCGGTAGCTGTTCTCCACGATCTTGGCCGTCTCCGACTCGATCGGCTTGTCCAGCACGGTCAGCGGGAAGTCGCGGGTGTTGAGCACCTCGGAAAGGAACTTTTCCACCCGGGCCCGGGCCTCCGGGGAGACCCCCGAACACACCCGCCAGAAGTCGCGCACCGAGGCCACGTAGTTCTTGCCCGGCATCACCCGTTCGTAACTGTGGGCCAGCAGCGGATCACTCGCGATAGCGCGCTGGCGGAAGATCTTGCGCATCACCGGCAGGGCCACCTGCTCGGTGGTGCCGGGGGCCACCGTGGTCTCGATCAGCACCAGTGCCTGCTCGGGAATGCGCCTCGCGATCACCTCGAAAGATTCCTCGAGGGCCTTCATGTCGACCTGGCCGGTGCGCACGTCGCCCAAATCTTCCTTGACGTAGTCGCACTGCACGTCGACCACCACCCCGTCGGCAAGGGTCAGCGCCTCATAGGTGTAGGTGGCGGTGAAGGTCTTTTTTTCAAGGACAGTACGGCGGATCAGCACGTCGACCTCGGGGTCCTCGGCCTTGACCGGCGATTCGCCGCGGCAGATCAGCGGGATCTTCCAGAAGCTGCGCACGCTGGGGCGCTGCACGCCAATCACGAACTTGCCGGGGTTCCCCCCAGCAGTCGTGCTGTCGGCCACGATCGCCGCCATCACCACGCCAACAAAGCCCACCCCCAGCACCACCACGATCTCCTGGCCGCGGCCACGCGCCTCGAGGGCCAGAGCGCGCACCCTGGCGAACTCGGCGGCGTAGTCGGCCTCTTTTGGCAGCGAAAATTCGACTCCCGAGGGGGAAGTTGAGGTCAGTTCAGGCATGGGAAAGCTCCTTTACAAGAGTGATTCGAGTGTTGAGTGTTGAGTGAAAAATGTTGAGTGAAACGACCAATGTGCTGACGACCACCTGCCACGTAAAACTTGACACTTCCCACTTCACACGTTTTCCTCGTCACTGTTCACCAGTCCCGTTTTGCTTCCTAGAGGCTGGAGCCAGGCCTCTAGCAACCGGGCATGCCCTGGGAGACGCCCGAAGATCTGGTTGGAAAGGGCTTCGTCATAGGTATGGGATGCCAGGTTGCGATCATCGGCCATATCCATTGCCCTGCGGGCATCCCCCTCCGTCAGCAGGCCCGCACTGTGACAGGCACGAATGACCCCTTTGGGACTTGCCACATCGACCCCTTCCCAGGTCAAAAGAAAGAGCCGGGCCGTTTTCCAGACGGATTCAAAGGTGAGCTCGAAGCGTTGGATCGCCGCGTCTCGAACGACAGGGCCGGTTTCCATCCGCAGCACTTCCTGGAGAGTCGCCAGCGCTTTCAGGGATTGGTTGTAACGTTCCGTTAACCGATCCACAGGACCCCCTCCTGCTGGATACGCAAAGCAAGGGCACGCGCCGCGCAGGGTAGATCCACGATGTCCACGGAACAAAGGATGGGAAGCTCGTGCAAACGGTCTCGCAATTCAGCCAAAAAACCGGTCGGCAGAGGCCCTTCATGATCCAGAGCAAGATCGATGTCCGAATGAGCCCCGGCAGTCCCGCGTGCGTGGGAACCAAACAGGTAAACCCGCATCGAAACACTTTCCGTGGATTGCCGGACCACATCCTTGACCCGATCCAAATCAGTTAAAGTCATTGAGTAGCGAGTGTTGAGTGAAGAGAGAACAGTGTTGAGTGAAGAAAGAAGAGGTATGATCAAATCTTGTGGATGAGAAGAGAGGAGCGTATCCTACTTTGTCT
>CAZTNO010000383.1:1644-1860 GCA_964614865.1 uncultured Clostridia bacterium | reverse complement strand
TACAATTTCACAAATGAATCGGAATTCCGGAACCACGAGGCCGCGATCTTCACGAACCACAACGGGCTGATCCAGTCCTTCACCGCTGAGTTCGACCGCCTATGGTGCCAGTGCGCACCCGCCGAATCCGCGGTTACTACTCCCAGTGATTCAGAAACCGCAGGGCCCTCGCAGGGCACCGATTAGAGCGCGGTTGAATTCGGGGGAGGGGGTAGG
>CAZTNO010000383.1:0-1634 GCA_964614865.1 uncultured Clostridia bacterium | reverse complement strand
CGCCCCCCTCTCTCCCCCCCCCCGCCGGCCCCCGCCCCCGCCCCTGTTCCCCGGGTTTTTAGGGGGGGGTGGGGGGGGGGGGGGGGGGGCGCAAACAAAACCCGCCGCAATTCGATGGGGCTTTTGGGGGAGGCAGGTATGGTGCATCCGATCCCGGGCAGCGGCATTGCCCAGACGTATCTGATCACGGACGAGAAGGACGGCCTGATGGTTGTCGATTGCGGGAGCATCGGCGCCGCCAAGGCTGTCGAAGAGTTTTGCACCCATACCATCAAGCGCTCTCTGATGGCGATCAGGATCATCGCCGCCACCCATTTTCACATTGACCATATCGGCGGGATCGCCGCGCTGTTGGCAAAGTGTTGCCCTAAGACAACAGTCCTGTTCCATTCCCTGGTGAAGGCTTACTTGAACGCGGGTCGGCCGTTGTCCCCAATGAAGCACTGGGCCACCGGTCTGGTTCCGACGCTGATCGCCGGTGGTTTCTTTGGGGTCCGAAAGTGGTCTGATCTAGCTTTCGACGGTCCGGCGGGTGTGCCACTTCCTTTCTTCAGGGATCAACAGAGAGTTTCCTATGCAGTTCGTATCAGGTATTTCGAAGGGAATCGCCTGCCCCGTTCTCGGATCGGATTTGGTGGTTGGGAGGTGATCGCCGCGCCGGGCCACACGGAAGAGTCGGTGGTCTTCTACAACGAGGCCTCGGGGGAACTCATTGCCGGCGATCTGATCCTGGGACGGAAGGACGGCCGGGGCTATCTCAACCGGTTTTGTTGGGATGAGGGGCAGACCCAGAGGACCTTTGCCGCATTGACGGAGAAACTCCGTGTCCGAATCATCTTTCCGGGCCATGGGCCGGTGGTCTGGTCTGCTGAGAATGCCTTTCTGAAGGTTGATGACTTCAGCGAGGCGCTCACATGAAAGGAAACTCGTCATGGAAAGCCTTCCCAAACTGGAACGGGTCCGGCACTTGACCATGAGCCCCGGCATGAAGCTGGTCGTCATGTCCGACATGCACCGGGGTGACGGTACCGGGGCCGACGACTTTGCCAAGAACTCCCTGATCTATCGCTGTGCCCTGGAGCATTATCTCGAAGAAGGCTTCACCTACATCGAACTGGGCGATGCCGAGGAGCTCTGGGAGAACGACAATTTCGACCAGATCTACATCACCCACACCCCGGTCTATGAACTCCTGGCCAAATTCCATAATCCTGATCCGGCAAAGACCCGCTACCTGAAGGTGTGGGGGAATCATGACCTCTACTGGAAGGACCACGAAGAGGTCTATCGGACGCTCTTTCCCGGGATCGAGATTCACGAAGGGATTATTCCCAACAACAACATCCTCCTCATCCACGGTCACCAGGCAGATCCGAAATGCAGCGGCGAGGGTGCGGCCCTCAGCAAGTTCTTCGTTCATCACTTTTGGTCGGATCTTCAGCGGTGCGGCGCCAAGGATCCGACCCGGGCCGCCCTGAATCCCGGCCTGTGCAACGAGGTGGACAGGCAGCTCCACGAATGGGCGAACCACAATGACCAGGGCATATCAACCATCCTTGCCGGCCACACCCATCGGGCAGTCTTCGAGAATCTGTCGCTTACGGAGCGCCGCTACCTGGAATCCAAGATCAAGA
>CAZTNO010000382.1:0-1862 GCA_964614865.1 uncultured Clostridia bacterium | reverse complement strand
CCACTGGTAGACCTGCGCCGTGTTCTGGAAGCGGATCTCGAGTTTCATGGGGTGGACGTTGACGTCGATCTCTTCGGGGGGGAGATCGAGGTGGAGCACAGATGCGGCGTGGCGACCCTTTTCCAGAAAACCCTGGCTCCCCCCGGTCAGAGCGGCCAGCAGGGTCTTTTCCCGGACCGGACGCCCGTTGACCACGAAGTGCTGATGGGTTCGGGTGGCCTGGCCGGTGCCCGGGCGGGACACCCAGCCCGCCAGGCGCCACGGGCCAAGATCGGAGGCCACCGCCGCAAGATCGGCAAAGAACTCACGGCCGAACACCTGGTAGACCCTCTCGCCCAGATCGCGGGCCGCCGGATAGGTGAAAGCCAGGCGACCGTTTTTCCAGAGCGAGAAGGCGATCTCGGGGTGGGAAAGCGAGGCCCCCTCCAGGTACTGGGAGACGTAACCGGCTTCGCTGGAATCGCTTTTCAAAAAACGCCGCCGCACCGGAAAATGGGCGAACAGCTGGCGGACGGCGATCGATGCGCCCCGCGGATGGGCGATCTCCTGCCGGAACACCATTTTGCCGCCACTGAAGCGGCAATGGACCCCCCGCCCCTGTTCGTTGTCGGCACTCTGCACTTCGACCTCGGCCACCTCGAGCATGGAGGCCAGCGCCTCGCCGCGAAAACCGAGCGTTCGGATGCGGCCCAGGTCGTCGAGACAGGTCAACTTGGACGTGGCGTGGCGGGCAAAAGCCGTTTCGATTTCGCCTTCGGGAAACCCGCTGCCGTTGTCCTCGACCCGAATCTCTTCTCGCCCCCCGGCGACCAGAAAAACCGCAATGGTGCGGCTGCCTGCGTCGATGGCGTTTTCCACCAGTTCCTTGACCACCGACAACGGGCGCTCGATCACCTCGCCGGCGGCGATCTTGCGATAGACACCTGCAGGGAGTCGTTGGATCAGGGACACGCCGCCCCCCCCTTCCGTGATTCCCGGGTCATTCCTGGATCTTCTTGATCTTCTCGATCAGGGTGGTGCGCTTGATGCCCAGCAACTTGGCCGCCTTCTGCTTGTTCCAGGAGGTCATTTCCAGGCTGCGCAGGATGAGTTTGCGTTCGACGCCGGCAACCACCTCGTTTAGCGAGATGCCCTCGCGTGGGATGTCAAGGCTTGCGGGCGGCTCGTCTCCCGTCTCCCGCACCCCGCTTACGAACTCGGCGGGGAGCTCTCCGGGCCCGAACACCGAATGGTCGGGGTGGAGCACCATGATCCGCTCCACGATATTCTCGAGTTGGCGGATGTTGCCCGGCCAGGCGTGCCCTTGCAGGATGCGCAGGGCGGGTAGCGAGAAGTGCCTGGGCGGGAGATTGTTTTCCCGGCAGTATTTGGTCGTGAAGTGCTGGATCAACAGGGGGACGTCGTGCTTGCGCCCCCGGAGTGGCGGGAGCTCGATCGGGATCACGTTCAACCGGTAGTAGAGGTCTTCGCGAAACTGCCCCTGCTCGACAAGCCCCTCCAGCTTCTGGTTGGTTGCCGAGACGATGCGCACGTCGACCCGGCGGCTCTGGTTGTCGCCGATCCGCTCGAACTCCCGCTCCTGAAGGACCCGGAGCAGTTTCACCTGCAACGAGGGGGGCATGTTGGAGATCTCGTCGAGAAAAATGGTCCCCCCGTCGGCGTATTCGAACTTGCCCTTGCGATCGCCGATCGCCGAGGTGAAGGATCCGCGGACATGGCCGAACAACTCGTCTTCCAGCAAGTTTTCCGGAATCGCCCCGGTGTTGACCGCGACAAACCGGTTGCGACTGCGCCCCGACAAGGCATGGATGCTCCGGGCGATCAGCTCTTTGCCGGTGCCGCTTTCGCCGGTGATCAGCACG
>CAZTNO010000381.1:0-1888 GCA_964614865.1 uncultured Clostridia bacterium | reverse complement strand
GATGGCCGGCCCTGCTCCATTGAGAGGGGCCACGACATCTTCCTGAGGGAGAGGATGCTCTCGCTCAAGGATGCGCTTGACGGCGTAGGCGTCGAATCTGCGCCACTGCTGGGCTTTGCGGGCTGCTTCCAGGAAGGCCTCTTGTCCGTAGGCATCGGCCAGGCGAAGCAGGTGTCGCAGATGGATTGGAGCAATGGTCATCAAGCGCAGCTTCAGCCCTTCGACGAGGGGTTCCAGGTCGGGGAACCGCATCAGGAAATCCCGATCGAGCCGCCCGCCATCCCTCTGGGTCCGGGTGCGCCTGGGGAGATTCGCGTAATGGGTGGCACCGACGACCAGCCGGCCGGGATGGGTCGCCTTGTCCGCATACCGCCTGGAATAGAGCAGGCGCCCCGTCAGGTCGAGGACCTCGAAGTGGTCAGCGAACAGTCGTACTGGCACCTGATGCCCGGCCAGGTTCGCCGGGACGGAATATCGCAGGCCGTCGATGGCAATCGTACAATCGTCGTCGACCCCCCGGGACTCCTCCCGGCCGACTTGGAATCGCTGGTCGGGAAGCCGCAGCAAGAGGTCGCGCTCGGCGAGCCACGCCTCGTTCGGAACCAGGCCGGTGGTGCCGTGATGGCGGTTGTTGCCGACGCCGGGGGTGTCATCGAGCCACCCGCGCAACCGGCGCTCCAGATCGTCCCAGGTGGCGAAGGAACTGCCTCGGATGAAGTCGTTCTCGAGCAGGAGAAAACTCCGCTCCTTCTTCCCCTTTCGATCAGGATCCCGAACCGCACAGGCAAACGGCTGGAAGCCATAGTGGTCGGCGAACGCCTGCAGGCGCGGATGCCAGATCGGGCGGCGGTCAGGCCCCGTCCGCCCCAGGACGGCGGTCGCCATATTGTCGAACACCACCCGCAGGGTGCAGCCCCGAAAGTATTCAAAGCCGCGGGCCAGCCCCTCGAGCAGGGTGTCCTGCCGCTCGTTGCGGAACGCCGCATAGAACACCTTCCGCGAATGGGCCAGGAGGAGCCCCAGCACATGGATCTTGGTCACCGTCTCCCCGATCGGAACGGAATACAGAGACCAATCGGCCTGCATCTCCTCTCCGGCCCGGGTCTCAAAACGGCACCGCACCTTCTTGCGGGCGGCCAGGGGCAGATCGGCCCGCAGCTTCCGGATCAGATCGCCCAGGATGGTCGGCCCGCCCTGGTATCCCTTCTCCTGGATCTCCCGCAGGATGCGCGGGCCCTTCAGTCTTTGTTTGACCATCTCGGTGATCGTCCCGAGGAAAGGGGTGAGCTTGCCTGTCGGCGATGGTTTTGCCGGTGAGGGCGGGCGCTCCTCCTGCAAGACCCGGCGCACGATCTTGCGGGACAGGCCGACCCGCCTGGCAATCGCCCGGGTGCTGTAGTGAACCGACAGATCCAGAATCACTTGGCGGTCTTCCTTGGTGACCGGGGTGGCCCGGGATCGCAGGGGTTTGGGAGGGGAATTGGTCATGGTCATGGCTCCGTTCATGCAGATGGGCGGCCGCATCAGAAGGCGGCTGCCGGGATTCCAGGCGGCGGGTCACCCGGGCCAGTTCCCGGGCCACTTGCCGATGCAGGGCTTCGAGGCGCCGGCCCGCGGCCGGCGCCAGATCGGCGGGCAGGGTCATCTCCCCGAACTCCTGCACCGCCTGCCGGATCTCCTCCAGGCGCGCTTCGAGCCGGGCTGCTGTTCCGGCCATGGGAGGGGATGGCCGCACCACCGGGAGAGGAGCCTCCAGGAAGGACTTGGCCTCGCCAGGTTCAGAGACCCGAATGGCCTGGATCAACAGCCCCGTCTCCCGGTTGGTCAGACCGTGGCGACTTCGCGCGGTCAGCACTCGTTCCTGATCGCGCTCCGGCAGGGTCGTCAG
>CAZTNO010000380.1:0-1913 GCA_964614865.1 uncultured Clostridia bacterium | reverse complement strand
GAAACGAAAACCAAGGGAAAAAACCCGCAACGATCGCGTCCCCGCCCAAAACGATCCGCCAAAGCAAACCCGGGCCACCCCCCACCCCCTCGCTGCTCGAGCAGGGAGAACGATTGCTGGCAAACGGAGACTGGCTAGAGGCCGCCGAGGCTTTTCGGCAATCGTTGCGGCAGCACCCCGACCCCCTGGCCTTCGCCGGCATCGTACGCTCGCTGCGTGCCGCCGGCAATCCCGTACTGGCCGCCCAGTACGTCAAAGACGGACTGTCGGGGAGCCCCGCCGATCCCGCCCTCCTTGGCCAGGGGGTCGCCCTGGCCCTTGCGGGTGCCGGTGACCTGCCGCTGGAAAATCTGGCCGGACGCCTGGTTGCCTTGACCCCCACCGACCCCTGGGCCTGGACTGCGCGGGGGATCGGCCTGCTGCGGGAGAACCGGCTGAGCGAAGCGCTGGCGGGGTTTGCCCGCAGCCTGGAACTCGACCCGCAGGCGGCAGAGAACCTCTACTACCAGGGGCTCTGCCACGACCGCCTGGCCGCCTACGACCTGGCGCTGGACCGCTACCGGCTCTTCCTGTCCGCCGCCGGCTCCCGCCACGAAACGCACCGGCGCTGGGTGGAAAGCCGGGTCGCCCTGCTGGCCGGCGCAGGCGGGCACTGACGCCAGTGCGGGCGGTAGTCCAGCGGGTCCGCGAGGCGCGGGTGGAGGTTGGCCACCAGACCATTTCCGCCATCGGCCCCGGCCTGGTGGTGTTGCTGGCGGTCGAGCGCGGCGACGACGAAACGCACGCCGCCTGGCTGGCCGAGAAACTGGCTCATCTGCGCATCTTCCCCGATGGAGAACAGCGCATGAACCGCAGCGTGGTGGAGGCGGGGGGGAGCGTCCTGTCAGTGTCGCAATTCACGCTGGCCTCGCGCATCGGCAAGGGGCGACGGCCCGATTTTACCGAAGCCGAAGAACCGCAGCGGGCCCGCGAGCTCTATGACACCTTCAACCGCATGCTGGGCGAACGGGTGCCGGTTGCCACCGGGGTTTTTGCCGCCGACATGACGGTAGTGCTGGCCAACTGGGGGCCGGTGACCTTCATCCTGGAAAGGGGGGGAAAAGAGGAGAACTAGGGGACGTCAGGGAACTTCTGCACGTTTTCGGGATGGCTGAAGGTGTCGATCAGCTGGTCGATGTCCTCTTTCTTGCGGTCGCGTTGCATGCCGACCTTGTCGATGTCGTGGCCGAAAGCGCTCTCCTTGTTCCCTTCGGTACCGAGGAGTTCATTCAGGTATTCGTTGAGTTTGGCCAGGGTGTGCATCACCTTCATCAGCTTCTGGCGGTTGATGTCCTGAAACTGGAAGGCGTCCATGGCGTTGAAGATCAGATCCTCGATCAGGAACAGGGTGTCGCTCGTAAAATGGAACACCGCCCGCACGTCGAGCGAGGCGGGGTCGGCATCGTACCTGGCCTCCACGTTCTTCTGGTAGTTCTTGATCTTGGCGATCACCGAGACCACGTTCTCCAGGTAGTTCATCACCATGTTGGTGCCGGCCTCCGATTCCTCGGAGACCTTGGAGAGTTGCCCGATGACGTGGCCCTCCTTGCGGACCACCCCCCCGGCCGGCGCCGCGGACCGGCGCAGGATCTCCTCCTGCTTGTTCTCCAGCTCCTGGGTGCTGCCGCCGTTCAACAGTGCGTCGATCTCTTTCTGGTCCATGCTACCCCTTCAGGACCGCTTCGACCTTTTCCTTGAGGGTTTCGGGGGTGAAGGGTTTGACGATGTAGTTGTTGACGCCGTTTTTCAGCGCCTCGATGATGTCGTCTTTGGCGGCGTTGGTGGTGACCATCAGGATGGGGATCTTGGCGTTCTGCTGGCGCACCGCCTTGACGAACTGCAGGCCATCCATTTCGGGCATGTTCCAGTCGGTC
>CAZTNO010000379.1:0-1927 GCA_964614865.1 uncultured Clostridia bacterium | reverse complement strand
TCAGACGCGAGCTGAGTCAGGACGAAAGCGAAGACCTGCTCGCCCGGTATTACCGACCCCACCACTAGGCACTTCGCGCGGCTGTAGAGAACGAGTTGGCGAGGCGAGAAAAGGCCCTTATCGTGGATTGCCACAGCTTCCCTGGAACCCCCCTGCCATGCGACTCGGACCAAACAGTCCCGAGGCTGGATGCCTGTATCGGGATGGACCCCTTCCATACTCCAGCAAAGCTGGTGGAATTGGCTCTGGCTGGGCTTGCTACCGACTCGGGATTCTCGGTGGGGTTGAACCAACCGTACTCGGGAGCGATCGTCCCGCTGGCGTTCTACGGCCAAGACGCGCGCGTTTCTTCGATCATGATCGAGCTGAATCGCAGTCTCTACATGGATGAGGCAACTGGAGAGAAGTTGGAAGCGTTTGCAAAAATTCGATCCCAGATCCAGCGTGTTTTGCGGAGAATCGCCGATTTCGAGTGATCCGTATCCCCCGCAGGGACGGATTGTCAAAACGCAAAAAGTCGATAAAGCACAGGACGGCAGGGACAGGTTTCGGTTCCTCAGCGCCTTGTCCACTCTCCGTTAAAACGGTCGTTGAAATACGGCCGTAACGATAGTATCATCGAACCAGGAACATACATGCTGGAAAAAGAGTACTTGTACTTCAAAAAACATGCGATGGAGTTGCGGGAAAGGTACACTGGCATGTTTGTGGTCATCGTGGGCGAATCGGTTGACGGGGCTTTCCCGACGGCGGGGGAGGCTCTGAGCGTGACAACCCAAAAGCACCGACTTGGCACTTTTCTCGTGCAGCAGGTCCTGGAAAACGACGAAGACTACGTGCAGCGTTTTCATTCCCGAGTCTGTTTCTGATGCGATCGAGCATTCCCCATTCGGCATTCCGCATTGAGTATCCAGGCATTACCCGAGAATTGCTTTCTCGGGTGGGTGTCCGATTGGCCAGGTCAGCTGGGGGAGGGGATAGATTCACCGATTGCCAAGCGATCTGGGACACGGGAGCTACCGGATCTGTCATTACCGCTGCACTTGCTCAAAGGATGAACCTGGTACCGACCGGGAAAACGACCATTCATGGCGTCAACAGCACCAGCGAGGTCGATACGTACTTCGTCGACATTTCCTTGCCCAACCGACTCTTCGTTCCCGACATCTTGGTTTCGCAGGGATCCTTCTTCGGAGACAAGATCGATGTATTGATAGGAATGAACATCATCCAACTAGGTGACTTGGCAATTGCCAATGGTATGGGCAGGACCTTCTTTTCCTTTGCCATTCCTCCGTTTGCGAATCCGACCGATTTGCTCGAAAAGGCAAGCAAGGTCAACCAGAAGATCAAGAAGTCGTTTTTTCCAGGAAGATAATCCTTTCTCCTTCGATGCCAGGGGTTTGTCTAGGGGCACGCCCCCGAAGCCTTGACAAAAGGGGGCGGAAAACGCATAATTCGCCCTTCGAAGCGACGAAAAGGGTGATCCATGTTGTTTTCCTCGCCGGTATTCCTGTTCCTGTTCCTCCCCCTGGTGCTGGTGGCCACCCTGCTGGCGGGCAGGCACCTCCGTCCCTGGTTGCTGCTGGTCGTCAGCTTCTTCTTCTACTACTGGGGCGAGGGCAACGCCCTGCTGCTGCTCCTGCTGATGATCGTCGCCACCTGGGGCTTCGCCCGCTGGATCGACAGCGCCCCGACTCCGCGCCGGCGCGGCTGGGTGCTGGCCGCGGCGCTCGCATTCCAGCTCTCCTTCCTGGTCTGGCTCAAGTACCTGGCCCCGGCCTCGGTGCTGCTCAGCGCCCCTTTGCGCGCCCTGGGGCTGATTGCCGGCGAGAACGGTCACGTGGCCACCCCGGTGGGCGTCTCCTTCTTCACCTTCATGGCCATCACCACGGTCATCAGCGTCGCCCGCCGCGAAGTCCCGGCC
>CAZTNO010000378.1:0-1932 GCA_964614865.1 uncultured Clostridia bacterium | reverse complement strand
ATCTTCGGTACGGTCAAGCGGGTCATGGACGACCGCATGGAGATCGAAGTGGCGAACAACGTGTCCATCCAGGTCACCCGTTCGTCGATCTCGGGCGTGATCGACCCCACCACCGGCTCGGA
Organism: uncultured Clostridia bacterium; assembly: GCA_964614865.1. Taxonomy (GTDB): domain Bacteria; phylum Acidobacteriota; class Aminicenantia; order UBA2199; family UBA2199; genus CAZTNO01. The sequence continues at coordinate 1,810 of CAZTNO010000378.1, read as the reverse complement.
AAAGAAGTAATCCCGGCGCCACGGGTTTCCCCAGCAGCGCCATCCCGGAGGATTCCATGAACAAATCGCTCACTTGGAGAATCGGCCTGGTTCTGGCCGTTGTCGTTCTGTCCATCGTCATGCTGGTCCCCCCCAAAGACAAGATCAACCTGGGGCTCGACCTCAAGGGCGGCATGCATCTGATCCTGCAGGTGGTGACCGACCAGGCCATCACCATCCAGACCGACAACAACGTCAACCAGCTCAAAAACACCCTCAAAGAGGGGAGCATCAAATTCGACAAGGTCATCCGCAAGGCCTTCAACCGCATCGAGATCACCGGCACCGGCCTCGACGACGAGCGCAAGATCCGCGACATCCTCGATGACGACTACCGCGACTGGACCTACTCGTTTGGCGGCAACCTGATCTCGCTCAACCTCCGCCCCAACATCGAGAACCAGCTGCGTGACCAGGCGGTCGAGCAGGCCCTGGAAACCATCCGAAACCGCGTCGACGAGTTCGGCGTGGCCGAGCCCATCATCCAGCGCGAAGGGCTCTCGGGCGACCGTCTGCTGGTCGACCTGCCCGGCGTCGACAACCCCGAGCGGGTGAAGACGCTGATCAAGAGCACCGCCATGCTCGAGTTCAAAGAGGTCGTCGCCGGCCCCTTTGCCACCGAAGAGGCGGCCCTGCTCGAATACAAAGGCACCCTCCCCGAAGACTTGGTGTTGATCAAGGCCAATCCCCACCGGCTCGACAAGGGCTTTTACGTGATGAAACTGGCCTCGGTGGTCACCGGCAAGGACCTGAAGCGGGCCCACCGCACCCAGGACGAGTACGGCGCCCCGTCGGTCGGCTTCTCTTTCAACAACCAGGGGGCCGAAAAGTTCGAACGCTTCACCGCCGCCAGCATCGGCAAGCGACTGGCGATCATCCTCGACGATCGCGCCGAGAGCGTGGCCACCATCCAGGACGTGATCTCCACCGACGGCATCATCCACGGCAAGTTCACCGTCCAGGAGGTCGACGACATCGTGCTGGTGCTGAAATCGGGTGCCCTGCCGGCCCCGTTGCGCTACCTCGAGGAACGGACCATCGGCCCCTCGCTCGGCGCCGATTCGATCCGCAACGGCCTGGCCGCGGCCATCGGCGGCCTGCTGCTGGTGATCGCCTTCATGCTGGTCTACTACCGCGGTGCCGGCATCAACTCGGTGCTGGCCCTGATCCTGAACATGATCATCCTGATGGGCATCATGGCCTACTTCAAGGCCACCCTCTCCATGCCCGGCATCGCCGGCATCATCCTGTCGATCGGCATGGCGGTCGACGCCAACGTGCTGATCTTCGAGCGCATCCGCGAGGAACTCGCCGCGGGCAAGTCGCCCAAGTCGGCCATCGACGCCGGTTTCCAGAAAGCCTTCTGGACCATCTTCGATGCCAACCTGACCACCGTCATCTCGGCCATCTTCCTCTTCCAGTTCGGCACCGGCCCCATCAAGGGTTTTGCCGTCACGCTGATCATCGGCATCGCGGCCAGCATGTTCACGGCGATCTTCGTCTCGCGGGTCATCTTCGACCTGACCTACGGGCGCCGCAAGAAGCTGGCCAAGATCAGCATCTAACAGGAGTTCGCCATGAACCTATTCAAAACCGAACCCACTTTCCGGTTCCTCAACAAACGCTACTACGCCTTCGCCCTGTCGGCCCTGATCATCCTGGCAGGCGCGGTCGTCTACTTCACCCGCGGTTTCAACATGGGCATCGACTTTTCCGGCGGCACCATGGTCGAGGTCGGCTTTGCCCAATCCACCGAAACCAACTCGCTGCG
>CAZTNO010000377.1:0-1934 GCA_964614865.1 uncultured Clostridia bacterium | reverse complement strand
GGGCGAAACCCGCTGGCCAGGATCTGGATGGCGAGCCGGAAAGAATCCTCCAGCAACTCCTGGGCAGAGATGAACCGTTTTTCGATCATGGGTGGACTCCTCGGGCTGGGTGACCTTCCGCTGCGGAAAGGGGACTACTGATCACGTGCCGGATCATGGTCACCACCAGGTCGGTGGAGACGGGGTTGTGCCCCTCCGGGATGATGATGTCGGCATACCGCCGACTGGGTTCGACGAACTGCATGTGCATGGGGCGTACCGTTTCCAGGTACTGCTGGATCACCGATTCCATGGTGCGCCGGCGCTCCTGGATGTCGCGGAGCAAACGCCGGATGATGCGGATATCGCCATCGGTGTCGACGAAGATCTTGACGTCCATCAGGTCGCGCAGTTTTTTGTCGAGAAAGATCAGGATCCCTTCGACGAAAACCACCTTGGCCGGTTTCTTGACCAGGCCCTGGGGCAGGCGGCAGTGGTTGGTGAAATCGTACACCGGGACTTCCACCGCGCGGCCGGCGATCAGGTCGCGCAGGTTGCGGATCAGCAGGTCGGTTTCCAGGCTGTCGGGATGATCGTAGTTGATCTGTTCCCGCTCTGCCATGGGCAACCCGCTGTTGTCGCGGTAGTAGGAATCGTGTTGCAGCATGACCATGTCGGGGTGTCCGATCTGGGCCAGAATGGCGTTGGCGATGGTCGTCTTGCCCGAACCGCTGCCACCCGCAACACCAATCACCAGAGGCTTTCTTCTCGAAGGCATAAGCACCGTCCCGTGGGAATTTTTTATCCTACCACACCCCGGCAAAACCTGTCAAAGAAGCCGATTCAATAGGAAAATGAAATTGCTTGACATTGGAAAACGTGCTATAAAATCGGCGTGGTGGTCATGAATACACATTCAACTGCTTCCCGGTCGATTCGGTTCAGGAGGTGGGCATGGTTGTCCAGACGTAGATCTCCCCCCTGCCGGCAGTTTCCCTCGCGCTACCTACCCGATACGGTTCATCGAACAAAGGAGAGTACCATGAGACGTTCGATTCCCCTGATGCTCGCTGCCCTTCTGCTGCTTGGCACTTTCGCCTGGTCGCAGGGCTCGACCACCGCCGCCATCAGCGGCACGGTCTACAGCAAGATCGACGACAAGGTCGAAGCTCTTCCCGGGGTGCTGGTCACCGCCGTTCACATCCCCACCGGGACGGTCTTCAAATCGGTCACCCGCGCCGATGGCAAGTTCCTGATGCCCAGCGTCAAGGTGGGCGGTCCCTATTCCGTTTCCACCGAACTCGACGGCTTCCGCCCCGACAAGCTCGACAACCTCTACCTGAAGTTGGGCGAGGCCAAGAACCTGACCTTCACCGTCACCCTGGTCACGATCGCCGAATCGATCATGGTCACCGCCTCCAACCCGATCATCAACCCCTACCGCACCGGCGCCTCGCAGAACGTCTCCCAGGAGTTGATCGAGTCCCTGCCGACCATCTCGCGGTCGCTCAGCGACTTCACCCGCATGGCGCCCCAGGTCCTCAACAACGAAGAGACCGATGGCGCCTTCAATGCCGGTGGCCGCAGTTCACGCTACAACAACATCCAGATCGATGGCGCCCAGAGCAACGACCTGTTCGGTCTCGGCTCCACCGGCACTCCCGGCGGCCAGTCGGAAGCCACCTTGATCTCGCTGGATGCCGTGCAGGAATTCCAGGTGGTCATGGCCCCCTACGACGTCCGCCAGGGCATGTTCACCGGTGGTGGCGTCAACGTCATCACCAAGAGCGGCCGCAACAAGACCTTCGGCTCGGCTTTCTACGAATTCCGCAACCAGAACCTGGTCGGCAACGGCCCCAACGACTACAAGTTCAGCAAGTTCTCTGACGGGGTGCTGGGCGGATCGCTCGGCGGCGCCATCATCAAGGACAAGTTGATGTTCTTCGTCAACGCCG
>CAZTNO010000376.1:0-1973 GCA_964614865.1 uncultured Clostridia bacterium | reverse complement strand
TGCCGCGGGTCCCTGGTCACCGATCGTCATTCCGGTGATCGACTCGTCGAGCAGTGCCCCCATGCCCGCCATGATCCGGGAAATATCGGGGGGCTGGGGATTCAACCGGGTACGGATGTCCTCGGCAAGCACGCCCAGGCAAGCGACCCGGCCGGTGAACTCCAGCGCCGCCGGGTCGGGCTTCACCGCCAGGTAGAGGGTGCCGACCAGCCGTTCGTGGCCCAGGAACTCGCGGCGCAGCGGGTCGGGCGAAATCAGCGCGTTGATCGCGTCGGCGACCCGCTGAAGTCGCTCCAGGCTGCCGGCGGCCAGGGCCTCGATCTCGTCCAGCATTACACCGTGCGCCGCGCAAAACGCGGTCGCCTCGCGGGTCGCCTGGCGCAGCGCATCGAACAGAAGCCGCTTGTCCCGGACCGGGCAGAGGCCGCCCTGGCCCGCGCCGTAGATCGCCAGCGCTTTCTCCAGCGAGGCGAACACGTTGGCATAGTCCACAATCACGCCGCTGTGCTTTCCAGGGAAAACCCGGTTGGCACGGGCGATGGTCTGCATCAGCGAATGGTTGCGCATCGGCTTGTCGAGGTACACCGTGGAGCAGCTTGGCGCATCGAAACCGGTAAGCCACATGGCGCAGACGAAGACCAGCCGCAGCGGGTCAGCGGTGTCCTTGAACTTCTCGTCGAGCGAAGGTTGCGACCCGACCATCCGCCGGCGGTGCGGTTCGATGTCGAGGCCGAGCTGCCGCATCTGCTGGATCTCGTTCTGCCCCGGCGAGACGATCAGCGCCATGTCGGTGGTTTCCAGCACCTCCAAGCGGCTCTTCAACTCAGCAGTCCGGTCCGCAGCGAGATCGGGCCGCCCCAGCTCCTGCTCCACCCGCCCCCGCTCCGCCTCCCAGTGTGTTCTCACCTGGTCATGCATGCGCAGCGCGGTGGCCTTGTCGATCGAGACGACCATCGCCTTGCCGATGAAGCCCCGGCCCAGGAAGTGGCTCACGATGTCTCTGGCCACCGTTTCCAGCCGGTCGTCACGGGTGAGCAGATGGTACTGGCGCGAAAGCTCCCGTTCGAGCTTGGCTTCCTGATCCGGGTCGAGTTCGGCGGCTTCGATCAAGCGGTAGATGTCGTCGTTAAGATCGGGATTGGTGAGCTGCAGCTCCGGCGTGCGGTTCTCGTAGAAGAGCGGCACCGTGGCCCCGTCTTCCACCGACTGCTGGAAGTCGTAGATCGACACGTAGTCGCCAAACACTTCCTTGGTGCGCTCCTCGCCCGCAATCAGCGGGGTGCCGGTGAAGGCCAGGAACATTGCCCGGGGCAGCGCAGCGCGCATGTTCAGCGCCAGGGTGTCGTACTGTGAGCGGTGCGCCTCGTCGGTGAGCACGATCACATCGGGGCGATCGCAGAGGACGGGCATTTGTCCCTCACCCCCGCCCCCTCTCGACCAAGGCAGCGGTTCTCCCTCACCCCCGCCCCCTCTCCCAGAGGTAGAGGGGAGATTAATAGAGATAGCGATCTGCTCAAGAAATTCCTCGGGATGATCCAATACCAGCTGGTTGGGGACGTGGAGAACCTGAACCCCTAGCGAATGCAACTGGGCATCGCGCTCGGTGTCGCGTTTTTGCACCTCGGCTGCTTTGTGGATCCCTCCGTCCAATTCGATGGCGAGACGGTATTCGGCGCAGAAGAAATCGGTGATACAGGTCCCTACCTGGTGTTGCCGGCGGAATTTCAACCCCTCAAAACGCCGGTCCCGCAGCAGCTCCCAGGCGATTTCCTCGGCCGGGGTCTGTTTTTTTCGCAACTCCCTGGCCTGCTCAACCAGCCCCGAATAATAGACTCCCCCCCGATACTGCAGTGAGTTCCCCTCTCCCCCTGGGAGAGGGACTGAGGGTGAGGGAAAACCCTGGTCGGCGGATGAGTACCCTCCCAGAGCTAAATTCGTCGTTCCTTCGGCCCTCGGCTTCTCAGGTTGGACCT
>CAZTNO010000375.1:0-1978 GCA_964614865.1 uncultured Clostridia bacterium | reverse complement strand
GATCCGCGAACCGTCGATCGTCGCCATCGATATCAAGTCCGGCAAGATCCAGGCGGTGGGTTCGGAAGCCAAGGAAATGCTCGGCAAGACTCCGGCCAACATCGTGGCCATCCGGCCGATGAAGGACGGGGTGATCGCCGATTTCGAGATCACCGAAAAAATGCTGGAGTACTTCATCAAGAAAACCCGCCTGGGTAGCCAATTTCTCAAGCCGCGGATCGTGATCGGCATCCCCTCCGAGATCACCCAGGTGGAGAAGCGGGCGGTGAAGGACGCCGCCTTGCGGGCCAAGGCCAACGAGGTCTTTCTGGTCGAGCAGGCGATGGCCTCGGCGATCGGTGCCGATCTGCCCATCACCGAACCCGGCGGCAACATGATTGTCGACATCGGCGGCGGCACCACCGACGTGGCGGTCATCTCGCTCTCGGGCATCGTCATCTCGCGCTCGATCCGCACCGCCAGCAACGAGATGGACGAGTCCATCATCCAGTACATCAAGAAGAAGTACAATCTGCTGATCGGAGAGCGCACCGCGGAGCAGATCAAAATCAGGATCGGGTCGGCCTATCCGCTCGACGAGACGCTGGAGATGGAGATCAAGGGGCGCGATCTCACCAACGGCATCCCGAAAACGATCACCATCAACGATTCCGAGATTCGCGAGGCCCTCGAGAGCGTGGTGCAGACGATCGTCGAAATTGTCAAAAACACCCTGGAGAAGACCCCGCCCGAATTGGCCGCCGACATCGTCGATCGCGGCATCATCCTGTCGGGGGGTGGGGCCCTGCTCAAAAACCTCGACAAACGGCTGCGCGAGGAGACCTCCCTGCCGATCTTCATCGCCGACGATCCGCTCTCGGCGGTGGTGCTGGGGGCCGGAAGAGTGCTGGAGAACCTGACCTTGCTGGAAAAAGTGGGGAATGCAATTTGATTCGGACCGGGCCGGACCGAGCCCGGAAAAGAGGGCCCTTTTCCTGGCCCTCATTCTGTTCCTCGATTTGATTCTGATTTCCTCGCAGGTGGTGTTGAAGAACGACCGTACCCTGCTCCACCAGCTGATCGCCGGTGTCGCCACCCCCTTTCAGGTGGGGGTGTCGCGGGTTGCCGGCATGGTGGCGAGCGGTTTTCATCGTTACGTTTTTCTGAAGGGGGCCCAGGACCGCTACCAGGAGCTCGAAGGTCGCTACATGGCCCTGCGCCAGGAGGTCCAGCGCCTGCAAAACCAGCTCCGCGAGGCGGAGATGGCCACCCGGGTCGGGCAACGTCTGGGCAGCCGTTTTCGCATCGCCCATCCGCTCTTCATCGACCCCAATTTCCCGTTCCACTCCTTGCAGATCGATCTGGGGAGCCACCAGGGGGTGCGGGAAAACATGACCGTGTTGAATGGCGAGGGGGAGCTGGTCGGGCGGGTGGTGTCACCGATCACCCCGATGTCGGCCACCGTCCGGCTGATCACCAGCACCATCGGCGGGGTGGGCGCGGCCATCGGCAAAGAGGGGTTGACCGGTCTGGTGACCGGCGCCAACACGGCCGAATGCTCTTTCCGCTACGTGATGGAGAACAAGCCGGTGGCGATCGGCGACCAGGTGTACACCTCGGGGGCCGACCTCCTCTTCCCGCCGTACGTACCCATCGGGCAGGTGATCCGGGTGGAAAAGGGGTATCTGACGCAGACCATTCTGGTCAAGCCGTTTTTCGTCGGTCGCTCTTTGCAGCGGCTGATCGTTCTCTGGCCCTGAATGCACCCGCGGAGGACGAAGTTGATCCTGCTGGCGGCGCTGCTGGCCGGGCAATTCCTGGTCGGGCGCTACCAGCCTCAGTTGCGGTTCAGTATCGATTTCATCTACCTGATCATCTTCTACCAGGCGATTCGCGGCGGCTACTACAAGGGGGTTCTGGCCGGCGCCTTGCTCGGCCTGCTCACCGACCACTTCTCGGGGGGGGTGATCGGCGTCTTCTCGTTTGCCCGTACCCTGGC
>CAZTNO010000374.1:0-1992 GCA_964614865.1 uncultured Clostridia bacterium | reverse complement strand
GAACCAGAGCGGAATATGGAACTCTTTGATGTATCCGGTGGCGAAGAGAAGGCCGGCGATGATGCCCATGGTTTTCTGGGCGTCGTTGCCGCCGTGTCCCATGCTGTAGAGGGCGGCCGAGAAGAACTGCATGCGCCGCGACCAGGCGTTGATCTGCGGCAGGGGGCGCTTGCGCACCAGCCAGACCACCAGGATCATCAGCACGATGCCCAGCCCCAGCCCCATCAGCGGGGCGATGACGATGAAGGTCAGGATCTTGATCCAGCCCGAAACGATCATCACCGAAAAGCCCGCCTTGGCCACCGCCGCTCCCAAATAGCCGCCGATCAGGGCGTGCGACGAACTGGAAGGGAGCCCCAGCCACCAGGTGAAGAGGTTCCAGGCGATGGCCCCCAGCAGGCCGGCCAGGATCACGGTGGGGTCGACCACGGTGATGTCGATCAGGCCGTTGCCGATGGTGTGGGCGACCGCGGTGCCGAACACCAGGAAAGCCACGAAGTTGAAGAAGGCGGCCCAGATCACCGCCCGTCTGGGAGAGAGCACCCGGGTGGAGACGATGGTGGCAATCGAGTTTGCGGCATCGTGCATGCCGTTGGTGTAGTCGAAGACCAGGGCCACCAGGATGATCAGGATGACGAAGAGGAGGGTGGCGTCCATGGGGGGCTCAGGTGTTTTCCAGCACGATCCCTTCCACGATGTTGGCCACATCCTCGCAACGGTCGGTGGCCTTCTCGATGTACTCCTGGATGTCTTTCCACTTGATCAGCTCGAAAACGTCTTTTTCTTCGCGGAACAGGCGGGCCAGGGTGGAACGGCGGATGATGTCGGCCTCGTGCTCGAGGCGGTTGATCTCCACGGTCAAGTCGAGGATCTGCGGCGACTTCTTCATGTTGCTCAGCAGGTGGATCATGTCCTGGACCAGCTTGGTGCTTTCCAGGAGCACTTTGCTGAGCTCCAGCGATTCGCTGGGCACCGCTTTGGGCTGGTAGAGCTCGATGCGCGAGGCCGCCCCTTCGGCCAAATCGAGGACATCGTCGAGGCGCCCCACCAGGCGGTGGATGTCCTCGCGGTCGATCGGGGTGATGAAGGTCTTGTGCAACCGGGAATAGATCTCGTGGACGATGCCGTCGGTCTGGTGCTCGACGGTTTTCAGCCGCTGGGCCAGGTCGCTGCGCGGGATGGCTCCGCAGACCGGATCGACCGAGAGCATCTGCTGGAGGAGATCGGCCCCCTCGACCATGTTGGCGCAGATGCGGTCGAAGGCGTGGAAGAAGTAGTCCTCTTTGGGCAACAGGAATTTGAACATGAGAACCTCCCGGCGCTTGGGTGTTTTGTTGGATCCTGCGGGTCCCCCCGATCTTAACACAACCCCGGGGAGAGGTCAAAGTTAACGTCGAATTCATCCCGCCTTAACCAAATCTTAACACTTGCATCGGAACATGGAGGGGCAACTCTGGGAGGAACCATGAACCTTTGCTCGTTGAACCGCCGGCGTTGGACTGTCGCCCTGGTGCTGCTCGCCATGGGGTTCGTCACCCAATGCGGCCGCCGCCAGGGCGGGGCAAATTCGATCCAGATCAAGGGTTCCGATACCATGGTCAACCTGGGCCAGGCCTGGGCCGAGGCCTTCATGAAGGCACACCCCAGCGAATCGATCGCGGTCACCGGCGGAGGGTCGGGCACCGGCATCGCCTCGCTGATCGCCGGCACCTGCGACATCGCCGAATTATCCCGCGAGATGAAGCCCGGCGAAATCGCCCAGGCGCGCAAGAACGCTATCGAGCCGCAGCAGATCACGGTGGCCCTGGACGGGCTGGCGGTGGTGGTCCACCCGCAGAACCCGGTGACGAAACTCACCATGGACCAGCTCGCCCTGGTGTTTGCAGGCACGGTGACCAACTGGAAAGAGCTCGGCGGCCCCGACCTGCAAATCGTCCTCCTTTCCCGCGAGGTCAACTCGGGCACCCACGTCTACTTCAAAGAGCACGTGCT
>CAZTNO010000373.1:0-1996 GCA_964614865.1 uncultured Clostridia bacterium | reverse complement strand
GCCATTCGCGCAGGCGGCGGAAGAGCTGACTGAGGGTCGAAGCCTTTCCCCGGAATTCATCCTCGGCGAACTCCAGGTCGTAGCTACCCGGCTCTTCTTCCTCGAACAGCACCGACGTGAGCCCGGGCACCGCCGGCGGCTGACCACCCAGGAACCCGACATGGCGGAGGGAACTGTCGGGTCGCAGGCTGACCGACACGGTCTTGTACATGCCACGACGGTTGGCCTCAACGAACTCGGACACCAATTGCTTGGGCAGCGCCTGCAGGCGATCGCCGGCCACGCGCAGGCGTTCGATCCATCCCCAGGCCGGGGAGTTCGTCTCGGGATGCCCGATCACGATCGGGGCTTCCCGGTCGCCCCCGTTGTACTGGCGAGCGATCTCGACCAGGTCTTTTTCGGCAAACGTATGCGGTCGGCCCTTGGAATCCCGGTGGGTACCGGTTTTCAGGACGTCAAACCACTTGTTCATGGGAACCTCCGTAAATCGCGAATTGCAAAAAACAGGTCACTGACTTTGCCGTTTTTTGGGGAAAGGGGGCGTGGTTTTTTTTCACCCATTCAAGAGGGGTTAAAAACCGCTTGAACCCTTTTAAAGTACATTTTTTGTCACAATTCTGGAAACGGGCCACAGTAAAGCGTTTCCGGGAAACGGATTCACAGGAGCCCCTACAACCTTTTAACTCGATCTTCAATCGACCCATCGGGCGCAAAAGAATCCCGCTCGCCTTGGCGGGGCATTGCCCGCGTTTTATAGGGGGTGTTTTTTGGGTGTTTTGAGCATCCTGGAAATGGTTGATTCTCTCCTGGATCGGTTGTATATTTTTACTGTAGCCGGCGGAATCGGGATGTGCCCTCTTTGGTGTTGACGGCCTGTCTTCAGCGGCACATGCTGATTGGCAAAATTTCCCAAGGCTATTCACTTCTTCCTGTTTGATTTTTTGCCAGGGTGATGCTATCATTTCTTCAGTCCCGTCGGCGTCGGGATATGCCCCCGTTGGCGCCGGCGGAGGTCCTTGGACGGTATATGTCCACTGGGCTTCATTTCTTCCCATAGACGAACCTCCCCCGGCGATAGCCTGCCGCTTTCCCAGGGTCGCTCATGTACACAAACGTCACGAACTTCCCGTTCTCGAACACTGCCATCCCCAACTTGATGGAGCCATGGTCGTTGAACAGGCTGATCATGCGGACACGACGATTCATCCCAGGCCTGGCGAATTCCCATACCTCGTAGGGATCCTGGATCGTTTTCGAGAGCAGCGGAATATACTTCTCGCGATCAACTCTTCCCATCACGTGTTGAAGTTGGGCTTGCGTGATCGACACCTTCCCGCCGCCCGGGACCCCTACCAAGTATTCGTCCCCGGACTGCTTCAGCCCGTCCCCGAGGATTTTCCAGTAGTGGCCCTCTGATTTCCCCGGCTCAATCGGGGTAGGCATTTCTGGGGCTTCGGTAACCTGATCGATACGGGGCCGGTCAAGCCCAAGCCAACTCTCAATGGCCCCATCCAAGTACTCGGAGTACTCCTTTCTATCCTTCAGGATGTCCTTCAATCCAGCCATATCCTGATGCGCGGGATTGATCTCGAACCCCTTGTCCGGGCTCAGCTCCCGGACATTGCGATACCTGCCAGCATCGAACTCTTCGACGTCCGAGGGCGACGCGGCAGTCACCCGGCATCGGCAGTTGAATCCGTTGGGCGGGAACCACTTGTCCCAGATCGGGTCATCCGCCCGGGCCACGAACCCGTGCATGGCCGCGTGCTCTGGACGGGTGTTCTCGTCCAGGATGGCGGAGTAGCGATACCACTCGATCCCGGCGCGCTGCAGAGCGGCAAAGTCCTGCGCCCCGAGGGCCTGGTAGAGGTTGGTGTAGTAGGCCGTCTCCAGGTGCTGGGTATACTCGACGGCCCCGGTGACCCGGTAAAACTCCCGGCGGAACTGATCGTAGGTCCAGCCGTTCTCCAGGGCGGCGAGCATCTTCTCTTTGACC
>CAZTNO010000372.1:0-1999 GCA_964614865.1 uncultured Clostridia bacterium | reverse complement strand
GAAGGGGAGGCGGTTTTTGCCGGATTCGGCATCCGCAACGAACAGTGGGGATGGGACGATTTCAAGCAGGCCGACCTGCGGGGCAAGATCCTGATCGTGCGCGTCAACGACCCGGGGAGCGTCGATCCCGCCCTGTTCGAAGGTCCGAGAATGACCTATTTCGGACGGTGGCGCAGCAAGATCGAGATGGCAGAAAAAACGGGGGCGCGGGCCATCCTGATGATTCACTCCGACCAAAGTGCCGGCTATGGCTGGCCGGTGGTGCAGGATTCCTGGGGCGGCGAAGAGCTCCACCTGCCCGAAAGTCTCGACAACCCGCTCGAATTCCGTGGCTGGATCCGGGAAGAGGTGTTCCGCCAGATTCTTTCCCAGCAGCACGTGTCCTTGGAAGAGTTGTATGCGGCCTCGACCAAGCGCACCTTTCGCCCCCGGTCGTTGAACCTGCGGATCAAACTTTGTGGACACAGTGAAAGCCGCCTGGGCAAAGCGAGCAACGTGGTGGCCGAGATCCCGGGCAAACGGCCCGAACGGGTGGTTCTGGTGGCCCACATCGATCACCTGGGACAGAGAGAGGGGCAGATATTCAACGGCACCATCGACAACGGCTCAGCAGTCACCGCCCTGATGCTCACCGCGCGGATCCTGAATGAATTTCGCCACCAGCTGCCCTGCTCGGTCACCCTGCTGGCCTGCCAGGCCGAGGAAGAGGGGCTGCTCGGCTCCACCTACTTCGCGCAGCATACCGACCGCCAGGGGATTCTGGCCGCCATCAACTTCGAGTCCACCCCGGTTTGGGGACCCAGCGACAGCCTGATGGGAGTCGGCGCCCGCTTCTCCACCCTGGAGGAGCTACTGACCGAAATCGCCCGCGAAACGGGGGTGAGCTACCGGGAGTTTTCGCTGGCCAGCCAAGGTTTTTTCTACCGTTCTGACCAGTTCCCCTTCGCCCAGGCAGGCATTCCCGCCCTGTGGCTTTCGGCGGGGGAAGCCTTTCAATCGGGGGTGAACCATCTGGCCGGTTTCTTTGCCGGCGACTACCACACCGGTCGCGACGATTTCGATCCCGGCTGGGACCTGGGAGCCCTGCGGCAGACCGTCACCTACGCCGTGATGCTGGTGGAAAAGATCGGCAACGCCCCCGTCGCGCCGCGCTGGAAGACCAAACTGACCTTCCCGAGCCGCTAGGAACGGGAAAGGATTCTCCGGGGGATCAGAGACCGAGCAACCCCTTCTTGAATCCCTCGCCCGGGCCGGGTTTGGCGCCGATCCAGCAGGCGAACAGGGCATCGGCAAAAGCCTTGCCGGGCTGGCTCCCCTTGATCTTGCCCCGCACCCGCACCTCGGTCCCGCTGCCCGGCACGTAGATGAATTCGAGCCGGTCGCCGTTTCGCATCTCCTCCATCCATTGGTACAGGGTGGCGAACTGCTGCTTGAGCTCGGCGGAGGCCGCCGGGGTGTTGGCCGCCAGACCATCGCGCCAGGCTTCGGCGATCTTCTCGCCCTCCACCTTGCGCACGAAGTGCAGCACGCAGCCCCGTGCGGTATCCCCGCCCAGGATCACCGCCGCGTTGGCCTCTTTTGCCGGCAGGTAGAGCCCGGCGACGTAGACTTTGAAGATCATCTTCTTGCGTACCGCCATGCCGTTGAGCAGCAACTTGTGCGCTCCGGCATCCATCGAGTCGTCCAGGGTGACCCCGCCCAACTGGGCGGCTCCCAGGGTGATGGTCGAGAAGATCAGGGCGAGCAAAAGCGAAAGCAGTTTCATGGCAAACCTCCGGGAGCGACGATCACGGCGAAGATTATACCGGGACGGGATGACAAACTCAACCAGGGACGCCGATTGATTTGAAGAGGGCGGAAGAGTAGGATAGTGACGAGGCGCAATCATGCGCAAGGAGGCTCTCATGCGACACGAACGGGGCCGGGTTTTTTCGAGAATTTTGCTGGGCATGGCTCTGGCAGCCGTATTCACCTCGCTCCTGCCTGCGCAAAAGGACTT
>CAZTNO010000371.1:0-2002 GCA_964614865.1 uncultured Clostridia bacterium | reverse complement strand
ATTTCCGTTTCAGGGAGTATCCATGAACCACGAAAAACTCACCATCAAATCCAACGAGGCGGTCCAGGCCAGCGTCAAGCTGGCAGAGCAGTACGGCAATCAGGAAGTCACCCCGGCCCATCTGGCCCTCGCCATCATTAGCGACGAGGGCAACATCGTCCCCGATGTGGTGAAAAAAATCGGCGTACCGCTGCCTCTGTTAGAGGAAAAAATGGGCGAGGAACTGGCCCGTTTGCCCAAGGTGACCGGAGCCGAGCCTTTTCTGGGACGGGATTTTCGCAAGGTGCTCGACGAGGCCGAAGCGATCGCCACCCGTTTTCAGGACGACTACGTCTCCACCGAACACCTCTTCCTGGGAATCCTTGCCCTCCCGGGGCCTACCGCGGGGCAACTGGCCCGGGCCGGGGTGGAACACGAAGTCTTCCTGCGGGCGCTGATGGAGCTACGCGGCGGTAAAAAAGTTTGCGACCCCAGCCCCGAAGAGAAGATGCAAGCCCTCAAACGCTATGGCCGCGACCTGGTGGCGCTGGCCCGGGACGGCAAGATCGATCCGGTGATCGGCCGCGACGAGGAGATCCGCCGCATGATGCAGGTGCTGGTGCGGCGCACCAAGAACAACCCCGTACTGATCGGCGACGCCGGGGTCGGCAAGACCGCCATCGTCGAGGGGCTCGCCCTGCGCATTGCAACGGGCGACGTCCCCGAGATGCTCAAGGAACAGCGGCTGATCTCGCTCGACATCGGCAGCCTGCTCGCGGGGGCCAAGTACCGCGGCGAATTCGAGGATCGCCTGAAGGCGGTGATTCAGGAAGTGACCGAAGCCGCAGGCCAGGTGATCCTGTTCATCGACGAGTTGCACACCATCGTCGGCGCCGGCGGGGCCGAAGGGGCGGTCGACGCCTCCAACATGCTCAAACCGGCGCTGGCCCGGGGGCAACTGCGGGCCATCGGAGCCACCACCCTCAACGAGTACAAGAAGTACATCGAGAAAGACCCGGCGTTGGAGCGGCGGTTCCAGCCGATTTTCGTCGGCGAGCCGACGGTCGAGGAGACCATCTCGATTCTGCGCGGCATCCAGGAAAAGTACGAGATCCATCACGGCATCCGCATCACCGACGCGGCCTTGATCTCTGCCGCCACCCTCTCCAGCCGCTACATCACCGACCGCTTCCTGCCCGACAAGGCCATCGACCTGGTCGACGAAGCCTCGGCCCGGCGCCGCATCGAGATGGATTCGCTGCCCGAAGAACTCGACGAGTTGGAGCGTCGCATCACCCAGCTCGAGATCGAGCGGCAAGCCCTGAAACGCGAGGCCTCTGCCGATGCCCAGGAAAAGCTCAAGGGGACGGTGGCCGAACTCGAGGCCACCCGGCTGGACCGCGATCGCCTGCGTGACCATTGGCAACGGGAGAAAGCCCTGGTACAGCGGCTGACCGCCCTAAAAGAGGAGATCGACCGCCTGCGCGTCGCCGAAAACGAGGCCCAGCGCCGCGGAGACTACGAAGCTGCCTCCAAGATCCAGTACGGCGAGATTCCCGCCCGCCAGCGGGAACGGGAGTCGGTGCAAAAAGACCTCGGCATTCTGCAGGGGGAGAAGCGCACCCTGACCGAGCAGATCGACGAGGAGGACATCGCCGAGGTGGTGGCCCGGTGGACCGGCATTCCGGTGAGCAAGCTGCTGTCGGGAGAGCGGGAGAAGCTGCTGGGAATGGACGAGATCCTGCGCCGGCGGGTGGTGGGGCAGGACGAGGCGGTCGAGGCGGTGGCCCGCACCATCCGTCGCTCGCGGGCTGGCTTGCAGGACCCCCGCCGCCCCCTTGGCTCGTTCATCTTTCTCGGCCCCACCGGGGTCGGCAAGACCGAATTGGCCCGCACCCTGGCCGAGGTGATGTTCAACAGCGAAAAGGCGATGGTGCGCATCGACATGTCGGAGTACATGGAAAAGCACTCGGTGTCCCGGCTGATCGGAGCCCCGCCGGGCTACGTCGGCTACGAGGAGGGG
>CAZTNO010000370.1:0-2019 GCA_964614865.1 uncultured Clostridia bacterium | reverse complement strand
GAGTATCTAGGAGAGAAAAAATGATCGAAAAAACCGTGGCCATCACCAACAAACTCGGCCTCCACGCCCGGGCCGCGGCCAAGCTGTCCCACTTGGCCAACATGTACAACGCCGACGTGTTCCTGGTGTACAACGATGACCGCGTCAATGCCAAGAGCCTGCTGGGCATCCTGACCCTGGCGGCCAGTGTGGGCAACGACATCACCGTGATCGCCGACGGCGACGACGAGAGCGAGGCGGCAGCCGCCATCGAGGACCTGTTCGTACGGAAGTTCGACGAAGAGAATTGATGGTCCGGATCAAGGGGCGGGCGGTATCGGCGGGGATCGGCAGCGGCCGGGCCCTGCTGTACAAAGCCCACGAGGAGGTCGTGCATCGGGTGGCGATCGCCGAGAGCGAGGTGGAAAAGGAGCTTTGGCGCCTTTCCAACGCCATCCGCAAGACCAGCGCCCAGTTGAAGAAGATTCGTCACGACCTGGAGAAGGTGGTCGGACGAGATTCGGCCCTGATCATCGAGACCCAGTCCTTGCTGTTGAAGGAGAGCAACCTGGTGGAGGCCATCCGCGGCCAGATCCGGGAGCAGCGGGTCCGTTCCGAGTGGGCGATCAAGGAGATCGAGCGCAAGTATTCGGGGCTGTTCCAGAAAGTGGCCGATCGCACCTTCCAGGAAAAGATCCGTGACATCTCCGACGTGCTGGGCCGGATCATCGTCAATTTGCGGCGCACCAGCGGGGGCGAGCCCGCCGCGCTGGAAGGCGATCTGGTGCTGGTTGCCGATGACCTGACCCCCTCCGAGGCGGCCAAGCTGATCGGCCGGGGGAATGTCCAGGGCATCGTGTTGACCGGGGGGGGCGAGACCTCGCACACCGTGATCCTGGCCCGGGCCCGCGAGATTCCCACCATCATGGGGGCGGTCGGGGTGACCGACAAGGTGGCGGCAGGGGACCCGGTGGTGGTCGACGGGGTGACCGGCGAAGTGATCATCCGGCCGTCGCCGGCGGTGGAAGTCGAGATCGAGCAAAAGCGCCAGCGTTACCAGGCCTATCGTCTCCACCTGGGGGCGGTGAATCGCCTGCCCAGCCAGACCCGCGACGGCACGCCGTTCGCCCTGATGGCCAACATCGAACTCCCCGAGGAGATCGACCACGCCTTGACCTCGGGGGCCATGGGGGTCGGGCTGTTCCGTACCGAATTCCTCTACCTCGATGCCCGTTCAGGCATCTCCGAGGAAGAGCAGTTTCTCACCTACAAAGACCTGGCGCAAAGGGTCTTTCCCCACCCGGCCATCATCCGCACCTTCGATCTGGGCCGGGACAAGGTCGAGCCGGGAAGCACCTCGCACGAGGAAAACCCCTCGCTGGGGCAGATGTCGGTCCGCATGTTCCTGCGCCGTCGCGACGAGTTCAAGTCGCAACTGCGGGCGGTGCTGCGGGCCAACCAGAGCGGCAACATTCGCCTGTTGCTGCCGATGATCACCGAGATCGAAGAAGTGCTGGCGGTCCACGCCCTGCTGGGAGAAGCCACAGGCGAACTCGCCCGCAAGGGGCGGGCCCCCAAACACAAGGTCCCACTGGGTATCATGATCGAGATTCCCGCCGCCGTCCACCTGATGCCCCATTTGAAAGGGCTGGTCGACTTTTTCTCGGTGGGCACCAACGACCTGATCCAGTACATCCTGGCCGTGGACCGCAACAACCACACCATGTCCTACCTCTACAGCCCGTTCCATCCTTCCGTGCTGGCCGCCTTGCGGGAGATCCGGCGCAATGCCGAGCAGATGGGGTGCGAGGTCTCGGTGTGCGGTGAAATGGCCGCCCAGTGTTTTCCCAGCCTGATGCTGCTCGGGCTCGGTTTCACCCGGTTTTCCATGAACCCGATGGCGATCACCGAGCAGAAGCGGATCTTCACCCGGGTGGACCACCGTTTCCTCAAGACCACGGTGAAGCGCCTGTCGTCGCTCGCTTCCAGATCCCAGGTCGAGGAGACCCTGATCGAGTCGCTGGTGCGGCGCTATCCTTC
>CAZTNO010000369.1:0-2067 GCA_964614865.1 uncultured Clostridia bacterium | reverse complement strand
GTGGGTTCGCCCGGGAATTTTCGGACCGCCCGCCGTCCAATGGGTTGGAGAGGGTGTGGAGCGATCTTGAACGCGATGGCGGCTGTGAGCTTTTTTGTTGACAGCAGGAACCCTTTTCTGGTACTCAGGAAAGCGCACATGATCCCCTTGAACCGAGATGGAATCCGGTTGCGCCGCGTGTTTGCCGGGAGCGATACGGCCTGGCAGGATCTGGTGCAGGATACTGCCGGCTACATGCTGGCCGCCATCCATCGCCTGACCAGCGACGATGACGAGAAGATGACCATCTTCACCACCGTGCTGGAAAAGTTGCGCGAAAACGATTTTGCCAGGCTTCGCGGCTTTTGCGGCAGATCGTCGCTGACCACCTGGCTGACGGTGGTTGCCCGCAACGTGGCCATGGACTGGTTGCGCGGCAAGTACGGCCGCAACTTTCAGCGAAAGAAAATGGTTCCCGTGTCGCTCGACGGCGATCCGGGATTGGCCGGGAGGCTCGCCTCTGCTGACGACCCGGCGGCGGCGCTACGGGCGGAACGCCGGGAAAAGGCCGGGGCCGAGCTACTTGGCCACGTTCGGACCGCCCTGGAGGGCTTGCCCGCAGCCGAACAGCTGCTGATCCGCCTGGTTTTTTTTCAGGGCATCCCGGTGGGGCAGGCCGGTGCCATGCTCGATATCCCGCGGGTCTACAAGGTGCTGGAGCGCGTGTTGCGGATCGTCCGCCTCTCGCTGGTGGCTGACGGGGTCACCGTCGAGCGGTTTGCCGACTTCTTTGGAGATGTCTCATGACCGGCCATTTAGGTGAAAACGACGCGGCCGCCTACCTGGATCACCGTTGCTCTGCGCGGCGGAAACACGAGATCGAAACCCACCTGGCTGCTTGCGAGGAATGCCTGGCCCTGATCGCCGACGTCGCGGCGGCCCTGGAGTCGCCGCTGCCCCTCGGGCGGGGCTTTGCGCCCGAAAGGACAATCCCCTCCCGTCCCTCCTTCCGCTGGCGTCCGGCGGTTTCGCTCGCCGCCGCCCTGCTGGTGGCGGTGGTGTCGCTGGTGGTGGTCTGGCGCGGGAACCGCAGCGTCCCCTGGCCCTCCGAATCCGACAAGGGGGGCGCTGACCGGGTCCTGGGCGAGGATATCGCCGTGGCCAAAGCCAAGGCTGCCGTTCCGGCCCCGAGCCGGCAGGTTGCCCCGAAGTCGGAGGGAACTCCGATAACCAGGTCGGGCGAACCCGCGCCCCCCCGCGAGCATGAACTCGGGGATGCTGCGGCGGAACCCGAGCAGGACCGTGTAGAACTCGCGCCCGAATCCCTGGCGAAAAGCGAAAAAAAAGCGGCTGCCGCCACTCCGGGGGTTCCGGGCAAGGAGCAACCTGACGTCATCGCTCCGCTCGAAATTCCCGCAGCGGCGCCCCGCCTGGCCCGTAGCACCGAGCCCCTTCGGGAGGAAAACAGGGCAGCCCGGGAGCGAAAAGGGCTGGACCAGGGAAGTGCGGTCGCCGGGGGAGTAAGCCCCGGACCCCAGGTGGTGCTGGACCCGAGGCTACGCCTGGAGGGCGAGGTGTCTCCCGCCGACCTGCTGGAGCGGGGCGCCCTGGAGGATCTACTGGGATGGGACCAGGAGGTCACGGTGCGGTTCGTGGTCGATGGCAGCGGCCGGATCGGAGCGGAACTCGAGTTCCAACCGGAACTGCCCCCAGTGCGGGCGCAGGCGTTGCGCGCGGTGCTCGACCGGCTCCGCTTCACCCCGTCGTCGCGGATTCGCCGGCGGGGAGTATTGGTGTTGCTGCCGGGGAATTCACCAGCGGGGTGAGTTCGACCTCGCAGCAAGTCAGGCAGCGGTCGTCGAGCCGGATCTCCACCGTCCAGCGGCCGGCCTGCCAATCCATCTCGGGCAGACGGTCCCAGGCCACGACGTATTCCAGATTCTTGCCCTTGCCGTTCACCCCCAGCGGGGGTGATTCCCGCACCAGTTTGCGCTGCGGGGAGTACCAGCGCCAGCGGACTACGGCAGGTCTGCTCAAACCGAGGATGCGCACTACCGAATAGAGGGCAACCGGGCGGATGCCAGCGAC
>CAZTNO010000368.1:0-2082 GCA_964614865.1 uncultured Clostridia bacterium | reverse complement strand
TGTCTGCACAGTCCCAGCTCCCCACTCCTCCCCTCCCCGACTGGAACCGGCTCTACGAGGTCGCCGCCCAGCAGGAGGGCCACTTTACGCTCCGCCAGGCGGCAGGGGCGGGCTACTCGCGCCAGCTCCTCGAGCACCATCTGCGCAAGGGCCGGATCACCCGGACCCGACGCGGGCTCTACCGGCTGACCCACTTCCCGCCGGGCGACCAGGAGGACCTCGTGGTCTTCTGGCTGTGGTCGCAGCGTCAGGGCGTCTTCAGCCACCAGACCGCGCTCTTCCTCCACGACCTCTGCGACGCTCTGCCGGGTCACGTACACATGACCCTCCCCTCCCCTCCCGCACTTCGCCGGCGGGTGGTTCCCCAAGGCCTTTGCCTCCATCTGGGTTCCGTCCCGGCACGGGCCCGCACCTGGTCGGGCCCCGTGCCGGTCACCAGACCGTTTCGGACCATCCAGGACTGCCTCGGGGCTTCCGTATCGCCCGAGCTGGTGCAACAAGCGATCGCGACGGGGCTGGCCCGGGGGCTCTTCTCCCAGGCCGACGTCGAGGAACTCCACCTGAACGGATCGCGATGAGATACACCACCCCGACCGGCTTCAAGATGGCTCTCGAAGCCAGGCTCCAACAGGAATCCCTGGCCACCGGGCGTCCGCTCCAGCGCCTCCGGCAACTGGTGGTCTTCGAGCGCTTCCTGGCCCGCCTCTTCCACAGCTTCGGATCCAAAGCCACGCTGAAAGGCGGAATGGTTCTCGAGCTTCGTCTTTCCCGTGCCCGCACTACGCGGGACCTGGACCTCCGTCTCACCGGGCATCCGGAAGGGCTGCTCCATCGTCTGCAGGAGATCGGGCAGCTCGACCTGGAGGACTTCTTCACCTTCGAGGTCGTCCCCGACGCGCATCACCCCGCCCTGGCGATCCAGGGGCAACCCTACGAGGGGCAGCGGTACCGGGTCCAGGGCTTCCTGGCCGGCAAGTCCTACGGAGCCCGCTTCCAGGTGGACGCCGCCCTCGCCGAACCGCAGGTCATGTCCCCCGAGCGGCTCTCCGCCCCCACCTTCCTGGAGTTCGCGGGCGTCGACCCGATCGACTTCTGGGTCTATCCCCTCGAGGTGCACATCGCCGAGAAACTGCACGCCTTCACCCTGCTCCGGGCTCGCGAGAACAGCCGCGTGAAGGACCTCCCCGATCTGGCGCTCCTGGCCACCAGCCGGGAACTCGAGGCGGAGACCCTCCGGGGCGCCATCGAGCGCCTTTTCGCCGCCCGCGGAACCCATGCCCTTCCCGACCGCTTCCCGGATCCGCCGACGTCCTGGAAGGCTCCCTACGCCGCCATGGCCGAAGAGGACCGGCTCCCCTGGCGCAGCCTGGCCGAGGTCACCGAGGCCGTCCGCGGCTTCCTGGACCCCCTCCTCGAAGGCCAGCCCGGTCGATGGGATCCGGCACAGTGGCGCTGGCTCTGATGCAGAGGGGTGGCCCGAACCCACCGCCCCAATAGTGCATGTCACATCCCCGGAGGTAGATAGCGCCCCCACGATCTCCCGGACCTCCGCTCGCAGGATCGGGCTATCGTCCTCCAGCGCCCCCGGCAGGTGCGCCGCCCAGGCGAGGCGTCCCCGAGCCTCTCCCAGGACCTGTTCACGGCGCTCCGCCGACAGGTTCGACCAGGCCGTCTCAAAGGCCGTGTCCTCCGCCGCAGCCTGCGCCTCGATGGCGCGGGTTCTCTGTTCCTCCTCCGCGACGCGCTTGCGCTGGGTCTCCTGCTCTTTGCGGAGCGCCTGCAACTCTCGAGGCGCTTCCCAGCCTCCCTCCTGGATCTCGCGCACAAGGATCGCTGCCGGGCGGTTTGCCTGCCGATAGGGCAGGTTTTCCAAGGCCGTGCGGATCACGCCAGGCGAGGCTTCCGCCAGGAGCCGCAAAGCGACTGTTCGTCCCACGCCCACTTCTCGGATTTGGTTCAGGAGTGAAGTCTGTTCTGGGGTCAGATCAGTTTCTGAATAAGCAACAGCAGGGTGGGGGGCGGGTGAAGCGGCAGGGGCGGCCGGTGGATTCACCGGAGCTGGGCGCTGTTGTTGTTTCTTTT
>CAZTNO010000367.1:0-2095 GCA_964614865.1 uncultured Clostridia bacterium | reverse complement strand
GACACCGAGCTGTCGTACTCGTGGGACCTGATCGGCAAGCAGGTGGATGACGGGGCGCTGGTAGCTCTGAATGATCGCACCGTCAACCCGATCATGATGAGCCACTTCCAGGTGTACATCGACACCTGGGCGGGTACCGTGGGCACAACCGAAGTGCTGACCACGACGATGGGGTTCGAGCTGAGCCTGAAGGTGGACCGCTTCCTGAAGCGCTACCTGGGCAGCCTGGCGCCCGGCGCGTGGGAAGACCGGGCCTTCAAGCCGTCGGATAACAAGCTCAAGCTGTCGCTGGAACTGAACGCTACGAGCAAAGCCATCCTGGATGCGCTGGTGCATTCAGCCCCGGCACTGACCCAGCGCCAGATCCGCCTGAAGGCGACGGACACGACCCGGATTGCCCAGTTCGACTTCGCCGGGACGCTGACCCAGGCGCCCAAGATCTTCACCGACATCGACGGCGTGCCGACGATCGATCTCGAGTTCGAAGGCACCTACAACTCGGGGATGGCCAACTTCTTCGAGTACTCGATCACCAATGCCGTGGCGACCCTGCCATGAACGAGACGTTCGAGCACAAGAAAACCGGCTGGAAGATCGAGTTCAAGGCGCTCACCCAGGGCGACGTGGACGACTACTTCGCCGCCTACAAACAGCTGGCTCCGAAGGACGAAAAATCCGGCGAGTTGCACGGCAGCGCTCTGCGGGCTGCGGTGCAGTCCGGCTGGATCGTCGAGCCGAAGCTGACGGTGGACCTGGTGCGGACGCTGGAGCCGGCCAAGGTGCGCTGGATGGCCGAGAAGGTGAACCAGGTGTACCTGGCGGTGACGAGAGTGCCCCCGGAATGATTTTGGCGGCGGCGGCTTTCTCGGACGGGAAGGGGCCGCCGCCAGACGAGCTGCAGCTGTACCTGGAATGCCGGAAGTGGCGGAGGCTGCCCAGAGCGGGGGGGATTTTAGACCAGCCCGCCGGGCTGCTCCAGCGCATGAATGCCTGCTGGGAGGCGACCCAGGCGGTGAGAGCCTACGGCGAGCGCAAGCCGGGCACGGATGCCGCCTGGAAGCAGGCTCACCCGAATGAGTGGGCATGGGTCAAGCAGGTGCGGGAATTGAGGCAGAGACATGGAACGAAAACTCGCCATCATCGCTGAGGGGCAGGACCGCTCGGGCTCGAAGATGCTTAAAGGGCTGAACGGAGACCTGGGCGGGCTGGATAAGTCTGCCAAGGGGCTGGCCTCGGGCGGGCTGAAAGAGCTTACATCGAGCCTGGGGGGCAGCCTGGGCGGGCTGGGGAGCGGTGAACGCGGCCTATCGAAAAGCCGTCGAGATCCCGAAGGAGGATTGAAGCCATGGAGCGAAAACTAACCATCGTAACCGAAGGGAAAGATCAGGGAGGCTCAAAGTCACTGAAGGATCTGAATAAGGACCTGCAGGGAGTCGATACCACCGCAAAAAAAACCGGCGGGGGGATGAACAGCCTGAATGATGCGGTCACTCGGATGACCGGCGTCAATATCGCTTCCCTGGGCCCGCTGGCCGTGGTCACCGGCGCCGTGACCGGGCTCGCAGCCGTAACTCAGTGGGCAGCTGAGGAAGCGGAGGAAGCCGCCCGGGTCGATGCTCAGCACAATGCCGGGCTCGAATCGACCGGGATGGCTGCCGGCATGACCGCCGGCGAATTGGACGCCCTGGCCAACGACCTCCAGACCCTGACTGGGGTCGAAGATGATGTCATCAAGCGGAATGAAGCCATCCTGCTCACCTTCAAAGAGATCGGTGAGGATGTATTCCCCCAGACCATGCAGGCCGCACTCGATATGAGCGCCGCCCTGGGTCAGGACCTACAGAGCAGCGTGACTATGCTGGGGAAAGCCCTGAATGACCCGATCGAGGGCCTGTCAGCTCTCCAGCGCGTGGGGGTGACCTTCTCGGAAGCACAGGAAAAGCAGATCAAGGCAATCCGATCCTTTATCGCCTATCAGGTGGACGTTATCGCCCTTTCGCCTATCGTGGAGGACGGATGGGATCACGTGCTCGAGGAGGCCAAGGCCGCGGGCATTCCTGTGCTGCTTGTGGATCGGACGATTGAAACCGAGGAC
>CAZTNO010000366.1:0-2100 GCA_964614865.1 uncultured Clostridia bacterium | reverse complement strand
TCTTCAGAAAAGATTCTTCGGACTTCCGCCTAGAAAAAACGGGGGGATGTCAGGAGCAGGTCTCGTTCAGGCCGGAAATATCGGCATGCCGGTTGAAAAAAAGGGGGGACACATACAGACCCCGTTCGCGTTGTATTTCCCCGGAAAGTGTGGTAAGAAAACGATATGGCAAGTCCCTCCAAGCCCAAGCCGCTCGGCGAGCGCCTGATCGACATGGGGCTCCTGACCCGGGCCCAGCTGGAACTGGCCCTGAAGTTGCAGGAGCGGACCGGCGAAATCCTCGGCGAGATCCTGCTCAGCCTGGGGTTCATCTCCCAGGACATCCTGTCCGGCGTGCTGGCCGCCCAGTCCAACATCGCCCAGATCGACCTGTCCAAGATCTTCATCGAGGCCGAAGTCCTCACCCTGATTCCCGAAAACCTGGCCCGCAAGAGCAAGTTGATCCCGGTCAGCCTGGAAAACGACGTGCTGACCGTGGCCATGGAGAACGTGTTCGACGTCGACACCATCTCCGAGCTGGAGAAGCGCACCGGCAGGATGATCAACGTGGTCGCCTCCACCGAGAGCGACATCGTCGGCGCCCTCGACATCTACTACTCGGGGGGGATGACCCTCGACGAGCTGATCGAGGAGAGCATCGGCCTGGCCTCGAAAGGCGACGTGGCCCGCGAGGCGCTGGTAGAAGAGGCGCCGATCGTCAAGCTGGTCAACCAGATCATCATCAAGGGGGTCAAGGAAAACGCCACCGACGTGCACCTCGAGCCCGAAGAGAAGATCCTGCGCATCCGCTACCGCATCGACGGCCTGATGGTGCTGGGCCCTTCGATCCCCAAAGCCCTGCAGAGCCCCATCACCGCCAGGCTCAAGATCATCTCGGGAGCCAACATCGCCGAGGTGCGCATCCCCCAGGACGGCCGCATCCGCTTTCAGCTTGGACGCCGCACCGTCGACATCCGGGTCAGCTTCTTTCCGGTGATCAACGGCGAGAACGTGGTGCTGCGCCTGCTCGACAAATCCAAGGTGGTGGTGGGGCTGGAGAAACTGGGCATGAGCCCGGGCAATATCGCCGTTTTCAAGGAATCGATCGAGAAGCCTTTTGGCATGATCCTGGTCACCGGCCCCACCGGATCGGGCAAGACCACCACCCTGTACTCGGCCCTCTCCTACCTCAACGCCCTCGACAAGAACATCGTCACCCTGGAGGACCCGGTCGAATACGAGTTCCCCATCATCCGCCAGTCGCAGGTGAACACCAAGATCAACTACACTTTCGCCGAAGGGTTGCGCTCGATCCTGCGTCAGGACCCCGACATCATCCTGGTCGGCGAGATGCGCGACAAAGAGACGATCGACATGTCGATCCGCTCTGCCCTGACCGGCCACCTGGTCCTCTCCACCATCCACACCAACAACTCGATCACCACCATCAGCCGCTTGGTCGACATGGGGGCCGAGCCCTTCCTGATCTCCTCGACCCTGATCCTGGTCATCGCCCAGCGGCTGGTCAGGCGCATCTGCCCTCACTGCCGGGTGCCGGTCGAACCGGGGGGGGTCACCGGCGACTTCACTTCGGAAACCCTGACCAAGAACGAAAGCTTCTTCATGGGCAAGGGCTGTGCCAAGTGCCGCAACACCGGCATCCTCGGCCGCATGGGGGTGCACGAGGTGCTGCACGTCACCAACCCGATCCGCGACATGATCGAGAAACGCGCCTCCACCCAGGAGATCGCCGCCCAGGCGCAACGCGAAGGGTTCAAGTCGCTGTTCGAGGACGCCCTGGAAAAGGCCCAGGCGGGACAGATCACCCTCGACGAGGCGGTGCGCGTGACCATGGGAGTCTTCTGAGCCATGGCCGCCTTCCACTACAAAGCCCGCGACAACCGGGGACGGCTGGTCGAAGGCAACATGACGGTCGAGAGCGAGACGATCCTGGTGCAGAAGCTGGCCGAGCAGGGGATGATGCTGGTCGAGGCGCGATCTGCCGCCGCCCGCGAGGGGGGTGGTTTCCAGGTTTCCCTGGGGCGGATCAAACGCCGGGACCTGATCCTGTTCACCAACCACCTGGCCACTTCGGTGGAAGCGGGCGTCTCGGTGGTCATG
>CAZTNO010000365.1:0-2112 GCA_964614865.1 uncultured Clostridia bacterium | reverse complement strand
CTCTTGTTCATGCCGCTTGAGAATCGCCTTCATGCTGCCATTACGGTCCCGCGGATCGGGGAATTCCCCGAAAAGAACCTCTGACTGCGCATCTTGAACGTAAGGGGACAACCTGGCCCGACCACCGGGGATAATTAGGTTGTTCAGAATATCGATCATGGTTTGTCTTTGGGCCAAAGCTCCGACTGCTTGACCAGGGGGTCGGCGGGGGATTCTACCTGGAAATCCTCGGCGATTCCCGTCCATTCCGGCCGATGGCTCCGGACCGTACTCAGGGCCTTCTCGTGGCTCACCGTGGCGTAGCAGTACAGACAACCAAACCCGCACGAGTCATTGATCCCGATATCAACGCTTTCGTGACAATGGCATTCCTTGCGTTGCTTGTGGGGTTTTGCCTTGGTCAATGGGGGTGGGCCGCCGAGACGCAACAGGCGTGTGGCGTCCACGCAGCTTCCCTGGCTGATTCCGGCCATCGGAAGATCGCCTTCGGCACAGGACTGGACAAGAAGATGGCGCTCCTGGGCCTCGGCCACGACCATGGCCAGCACCTCGGCATAGGCGCCGGGATCGTAGCTCACTCCGTTGTCCGCGGAACCAAGCCGACGTTGGGTGCGGGCGTACGGGTCTACCACGCTGACTACGACAGTGCCGGTATATGCTGCCAATGTATCGGCAATCCTTTTGAAATTGTCACCGTGCCAAGGCAGGGTCAGTTTCGGGTTGAGGATGATCGGGTCGTAGCGCCAGATCACCCGTTCCGGGCCGATTCGCCTGGAAAGCTCTACGAAGGTCTTGAGTGCCGTCCCCAACGCCGGAGAACGAAACTCGACAGACCTTGGATATCCGGTCACCGTGTACTGGAAGTAGTAGGTGAAACCCTGACGATCCAGTTCCTCCAGGTAAGGCATGAGTGGCGCGGGGTGCCTGGTCCAGAACACGATCCCGAGGACATCCTCGGGGCGCAGGCTGACCCGGTAGCGCTTGCTAGGGTAGAGCGGATTGGGGTAAACACAGAAACCCGCCCGCACCCGGTTGATGAACCAGGGCGAATAAAAGGCCGGAATGTCGGTTCGCCGACTGGCGGAGATTATCTTGGCTTTCATGTCGGTTTCAGTCTACCTCGCTCACTCTGGAAAGCACAAAAGGGAAACGGAGTCCTGGAGGAATGTCTCGAAAACAGTCCTGATCCCCACACTTGGAGAACGCATGTGCAGCCATCCTATAGGCTCTCGAAGTAGGTCTTGAGCTTCTGCGCCATGAGACGGCGGCGCGCGTCGAGGAAGCGCGGATAATCTTCGATCGTCATGGTCTCGATCCCCTCGGGCACGCAGTTCATGGCAAAGTTCTCCTGGAGCCGGTCCATGGAGACGATGTTGCCGTAGCGCCGCACTCCACCCTGGCATTGCTCCAGGATATGCCCGAAGTAGACCTGGGGTGCCTTGTTGCTGATGGCGATGTTGATCTCCGACTGGGCCAGTACGAAGTTGGCGATCTGGTTGTACTGCCCTTTGTTCAAGCCCTGGTTCTTGAGGAATTGTCGGGGAAACAGGTGGTGCTCGTCGGATTTCAACTCGATCAACTCCCGGATGCCGATATCGCTGGAGAGGAAGCCCCGGTCGTTCATCTTCACCTGGGCCGCCTTGAACACGCGGAAGTAGGGGCTGATGCTCGAAGAGGTATCCATCTCCTGGATCAGGGTCGCGTCCCAGAACGAATCGGAGAGCTCGCCGCGAATCAGGGTGTCGAGGTAGGTCTCGACGCCCTGAAGGTCGATCTGGCGGATGTCGTAGTCGATCATGGTTTCGGGGGAGGAGGAGTACCTCCCGGTCAGCATCGACATCACGAACCAGCGCCGAACGTACCGCTCGATATCGGCATCTCGGGCATCCTGGTTGCGCAGGGTCAGGTAGAGGATGTAGGCGAAGTTGACCGCGTTCTGGGAGCCGATC
This sequence comes from uncultured Clostridia bacterium, assembly GCA_964614865.1. GTDB lineage: Bacteria > Acidobacteriota > Aminicenantia > UBA2199 > UBA2199 > CAZTNO01. The sequence continues at coordinate 163 of CAZTNO010000365.1, read as the reverse complement.
AGCGAGGAGTCGACGAAGCCCGCCGAGCGCAGGATCATCAACAGCCGCTTGAAATGGGTCTCGTTGATGAAGTTGTGTACGCCGCGCCTCAGCCTGGCAAACGAACTCTCCACGATGGTCTCTTCGTACTGCTTGGTCTCGAAGTTCCTGCCCGACAGCAGGG
>CAZTNO010000364.1:0-2124 GCA_964614865.1 uncultured Clostridia bacterium | reverse complement strand
GTGCCCGCTCGGCCTCTACGGGCCAGCGACAACCCCCCTCGGAGGGGGGGAGGCCCGGGTTGCCCACCCGGCCGCGGCCCGGGTCGATCAACCGGGGGAGGATGGGGTGGAAGTAGGGGGAGGTGGCGATCTCGATCCGCCCCTCGTCCTGGAAACGGCGGTATTCGGGGATGACCTTGCCCAGCAACTCCCGGGAGACGGAGGCGATCGTGTCGAGATCGGCGGCGGTGAAGTCGCGCCCTTTGCGGATCAATCCGGCTACGCGCGGGTCGCCTTGTTTCAACGATTCGTCGAGGTAGGTGAGGGAAAACCAGCCTTGCAGGTCGCGCAACTCGGCGGTGGTGAAGATCTTCTCCCAGCGAGGGTGCTGCGATTCGCGCAGGGCGGCCATTTTTTTCTGGTAGAGGGCTTCGTAGCGGGGATAGGGGGCGATGTGGTGATCGTGGCCGATCGACAAGAAGTGACGGAGCAAAAAGGCGGTGTCGTCGACATCGAGATCCCCGGCCGGCTTTTCTCCGATCTCCTGGAACACGTCACGGTCACCGGCAAGCACCTGTTCGAGCTGGCGAATCAGCGAGGGGACCAGGTTGAAGGTCATGCGCAGCCCCGGGAATTCCTCCAGCATGTGCACCATGCCGTAGTAGTCCTTGAGGGCATGCAGCCGCAGCCAGGGCAACTCGAACCGCCCCGTGACCGGGTGCCGGTAGTAGGGCTGGTGCATGTGCCACAGGATGGCCAGCCGGGTCTTGTGACTAATGGGTCTCTCCGGGTTGCTTGAGCTCGAACAGCACCCCGCCGCCGCTCTTGGGGTGGACAAAGGCGATCTTTGCCGCATGGGCACCGATCTTGGGTTCGTCGTTGAGCATGCGCACCCCCTTCTCTTTCAGGGTGGCGATTTCGCCCTGGATGTCGGCGGTTTCGACCGCCAGGTGGTGGATGCCGGGGCCCCGCTTCTCCAAAAAACCGGCGATCGGCGAATCGGAACTCATGGGCTCGAGCAGCTCGATAAAGGCGTCGCCCACCTTGAAGAAGGCCACTTTCACTTTTTGTTCGGGGACTTCCTCGGTGCCGCAGAATTCCAGCCCCAGCAGGTCGCGGTAGCGCGGGATCTCTTCGTCCAGGCTGGTCACGGCGATGGCGATGTGGTCGATTTTCCGGATCATTGGGAACCTCCTTGGGTGAGTCGGGCAAAAACGGTGTCGGCCAGCACGAAGGGGTTTTCGTGCAGCAGGGGAGGGGCCATGCCGAAACGCTCGGGGTGGCGGGCGATCGCCGCGTCGACCTTTTCGGCGACCAGGCGCATCACCAGATCGCGGGCCATGGTCTCGCTTTTGGCCGCCAGCCGGGCCGGGTGCCGCTCGGGGAAGGTGAGCATCAACCCGGTCAACTCCTCGATCCTTTCGTTGTTGCGGGCCGAAATGGCGATGATGTCGGGGTTCTTGTCCGACATCGAAAAGACATTGCGGATCTCGCTGATCTTCTGGTCGGCCCCTCCCAGGTCGGCCTTGTTGACCACGAACAAATCGGCGATCTCGACGATGCCCGCCTTGAACGCCTGGATCTCGTCACCGGTGGTGGGGGTGAGGACCATGGCCACCAGGTCGGCGACGCCGACCACCTCGATTTCCGACTGGCCGACGCCGACCGTCTCGATGATCACCACGTCCCGGCCCGAAATCTCCATCAGGTCGGCGACCTCGCGGGTGGTGCGAGAGAGGCCGCCCAGGTGGCCGCGCGAGGCCAGCGAACGGATGAATACCCCCGGGTCGTTGCTGTGCTGGATCATGCGGATGCGGTCGCCGAGCAATGCCCCCCCCGACAGCGGCGAGGAGGGGTCGACGGCCAGCACGGCCACGGTTTTACCCAGCTGGCGCAGGCGGGCGATCAGGCGTTCGATCAAGGTGCTCTTGCCCGATCCCGGAGCGCCGGTGATGCCAATGCGCAGCGCCCGGCGGCTGAAGGGGTAGAGCTCGCGCTGCAAGGCACGCCCCGCCGGGCGGCCGTTTTCCACCCAGGTGATGGCCCGGGCGAGGGCCAGCGGGTCGCCGGCGCGCAGGCTTTTTTCCAGGTCTTCGTTCTTCATGAGGACCCCCATCATAGCCGAAGGGGGGCGGCGATGCAACC
>CAZTNO010000363.1:302-2126 GCA_964614865.1 uncultured Clostridia bacterium | reverse complement strand
CACGCCGGGTGTTTGACATCGCCCCGGGCGATGGACTACAATGAGAGCACCTAGCCCGCTGGCGGGCCAAGGTTCGAAAACCCATTCAGGAGGGATCATGGCGGTAAACATTTCCGACGTCAAAGACATCGTGGCCAAGCAGAACCAGTGGCGGGGCCAGGAGTGCATCAATTTGATCGCCTCCGAAAACACGCCCAGCCAGGCGGTGCGCGAGATCCAGCAGAACGACTTCATGGGCCGCTACGCCGAGGGCCATCCCAATACCGAAGGCAAGATCAACCGCTATTACCAGGGCACCCAGTACATCGACCAGATCGAGAACATGGCCGGTAAAGAGATCCGCGAGCTCTTCAACTGCCGGCAATCTGACGTTCGCCCCTACAGCGGCAACAACGCCAACACCGCCATCGCCATGGGCCACCTGCGCGGCGGCGACACGGTGGTGGCCAATTCCACCGATGGCGGCGGCCACATCAGCCACAGCTTCTTCGGCATCATGGGGCGTCGCATCCAGATGCGTGGCCAGTTGCTCAAGGCCGGCTCCGACAAATCGGTCAACCTGCACTTCCTCCCGCTGACCGAGGACCGCTACCACATCGACGTGGCGGCGACCCTGGAGCTGATCGAGCGGGTCAAACCCAACCTGGTGGTGATGGGCAAGAGCCTCTACCTGTTCCCCGACCCCGTCGCCGAAATCGCCCCCCGCTGCCGCGAGTTGGGCATCCCCATCCTGTACGACGGGGCTCACGTGCTCGGGCTGATCGCCGGAGGCCAGTTCCACAATCCGCTTGCCGAGGGAGCCACCTGGCTCACCGGCTCGACCCACAAGACCTTTCCCGGCCCCCAGCGCGGGGTGATTTTGGGCAACATGGATCCCGAGACCGAGAAGAAGTACTGGCCCGCGGCCGATCGCGGCGTCTTCCCCGGCACCTCGAGCAACCACCACCTCTACAGCTTGCCCGCCCTGCTGGTGGCCGTGCGCGAAATGAAAGCCCACGGTCCCGCCTACACGGCCCAGATCTGTCGCAATGCGGTCGCTTTGGGCAAGGCCCTGGAAGCCTGCGGCATCCCGGTCGAGGCCAAGGAATTCGGCTACACCCGTTCCCACCAGATCGCGGTCAACGTCTCCACCCTCGGCGGGGGAGTCCAGGCGGCCCTGGCCCTGGAAGCCAACGACATCATCTGCAACTACAACATGCTTCCCGGTGACCTCGATCCGCAGAACCCCTCGGGATTGCGCATCGGCACCCCCGAAATGACCCGTTTCGGGATGAAGGAAAAAGACTTCGAGGAGCTGGCCGGGCTCATGGCCGATGCCATCCGCGGCAAGCAGGTCAAAGCCGAAGTGAACCGGTTGCGTGCCCGTTTCCAGGGAATGGAGTACGTCTGAGCCCTATCGTGGATCCGACACCTTCCCCCCTGGAAAAACTGTCGACCCTGTTTCTGTCGGTGGTGGTTCCGGTCTACAACGAAGAGGAGAACGTCCCGCTACTGGCCGAAGAGATTCGCCAGGTGGCCGAAGGGCGCTTTGCCGACTACGAGATCCTGTTCGTCAACGACGGTTCCAACGACGGCTCGCTGGAAGCTTTGCGGCGCCTCCATCGCCAGAACCCCCGGGTGAAGGTGATCAACTTCCGGCGAAATTTCGGCCAGAGCGCCGCCATGTCGGCGGGCTTCGACCAGTGCCGGGGCGATGTGGTGGTCACCCTCGACGCCGACCTGCAAAACGACCCTGCCGATATCCCGACGATGGTGGAAAAGCTGCTCGAGGGCTACGATCTGGTCAACGGGTGGCGACGCGATCGCCAGGACAAGTTCTGGACC
>CAZTNO010000363.1:0-292 GCA_964614865.1 uncultured Clostridia bacterium | reverse complement strand
CCGCAAGGTCCCCTCCTTCTTCGGCAACCGGTTGATCTCGTGGATCACCCGGGTGCGTCTGCACGATTACGGCTGCACCCTGCGGGCGTTCCGGCCCGAGGTGGTCAAGAACCTCACCCTCTACGGCGAAATGCACCGCTACATCCCGGCCCTGGCATCGCAGATGGGGGTCCGCTCGGCCGAAATCGCCGTGAATCACCGTTCCCGCCGCTTCGGCAAATCCAAGTACGGGCTTTCGCGCACCTTCCGGGTGGTCCTCGACCTGATCTCGATCAAGTACCTGCTCTCCTAT
>CAZTNO010000362.1:0-2159 GCA_964614865.1 uncultured Clostridia bacterium | reverse complement strand
CAGCCCCCAGATCATGGCCACCGACAGCACCACCGAGGTGGCGATCTGCCAGAAGGGCGGCAGCGAGGCCGAGATGCGCATGAACATCAGGATCGGGGTGAACAAAGGGATCATCGAGGCGACCACGGCCAGGCTGGAGTTGGGGTTCTGGGTGGCCGAGAAGCCGATGAAGTAGGGGATCAGCATCATGTAGGTGATGGCCGCGGAGTACTGTTGCGCTTCCTGGTCGGTGTTGACTGCGGCGCCGACGATCGAGTAGGGGATGGCGTACATGAAGAAACCCAGCACGAAGAACAGGACGAAATAGGCGGCGATCTCGGGGGTCAGAAAGCTCAGGATGGCGGAGTCGATGCTGCCCGAGAACTGGCTGATCATGGCGATGCCCAGCAGGATCCAGAGCCCGACCTGGGTCAGCCCCGCCAGTCCGATGCCCAGGATCTTGCCGTAGAAGATCTGGGTGGTGCGGGCCGAGGAGATCAAAACCTCGACGATGCGGCTGTTCTTCTCCTCGAGCACGCCGCGCATGATCAGTTGCCCGTAGCCGATCAGGACGGCGAACAGGGTGATCATCATGAACAGCGACATCATGTAGTCGAGGCCGGAATTGGACTTGGTCGTCCCCTCCTTCTTGACCTTGAAGGTGTCGACCTCGACGTCGCGGGTGGCCTCGGTGACCACCGCCGGGTCGATCTTCTTCTCCAGCAGGAGCTGCTGCGAGATGACGGTGCGCAGGGTGGAGGCGATGAACTGGTTGGTGGTGAAGTCGGAGACGTTGTTGGCGTAGAACGCCACCGTGCGGCCATTCTTGACTTCTGCCGGGATCACAAGCAAACCGTCGAGTTTCTTGGTCAGGATCTTCTGCTCGTACTCTTTGACCACGGCCTCGGGGCTGCGGCCGGCGGGATCGATCCGGCTGAAGACGATCTTGCTCGACTCCTGGTCGGGCTGGGGCTTTTGCATGGCTTTTCCCAGGTCGGTCTTTTCCTTGACTGCGGGAGCCCGGGACTGGGTCAGGGCCTGGTAGTAGCCGCCGGCGAAATCGACCACGGCGATCTGCTTCTCGCCCCGCCCCATCTTCATCAGCAGCATCGGCACGAACATCATCCCGCCCATCAGCACCGGGGTCAGGATGGTGGAGATGATGAACGACTTCTTCTTGACGATGGCCTTGTATTCCTTCTTGATGACGGCGATCAGTTTCATGCCTGCCCCCCTTCGCGGACTTTCTGGATGAAGATGTGCTGCAAGCTGGGCTCGGTGACCTGGAAGCCATGCAGGGTGACCCGCTCGAGCAGTTCCCGCAGCAGCAGGTCCTTGCTCCCCAGGTCGTCGAGTTCGATCTCCATCTGCCGGCCGAAGTCACGCACCGAGCGGACGCAGGGCAGGGTGGCGACGAAACTGCCGTCCCCCTCGTACTCGATGCGCAGGAACTTGCGGCCGAACTGGCCCTTGATGTCGGAGAGGGTGCCATCGAGCACCTTGCGCCCCTGGTTGATCATCACCACCGAGTCGACCAGCATTTCGGCATACTCCATCAGGTGGGTGGAGAGGATGATGGTCACCCCTTCGCGCTTCTTCTCCAGGATGATGTCCTTGACCAGTTCGATGTTGACCGGGTCGAGCCCGGAGAAAGGTTCGTCGAGGATCAGCAATTCGGGCGAGTGCAGGATGGTGGCGATGAACTGCACCTTCTGGGCCATCCCTTTGGACAGTTCCTCGATCTTCTTCTCCTCGCAGTTCCCCAGTTCGAAACGCGTCAGCAACTCGCGTCCGCGGGCTTTGGCGTCGGTGGCCTTCATCCCTTTGAGTTCGCCCAGGTAGACCAAGATGTCGATCACCGTCATCTTGCGGTAGAGGCCGCGTTCTTCGGGCAGGTAGCCGATGCGGTCCTTCATCCGTTCCGAGAACTGCTCGCCGAGAATGCGGATGGTGCCCGAGTCGGGGGCGATCACGTCCATCACCATGCGGATGGTGGTGGTCTTGCCGGCGCCGTTGGGGCCGAGCAGACCGAGGATTTCGCCGCGGCGGACCGCCAGCGAGATGTTGTCCACGGCCCGTTTACCGACGAATTCTTTGACCAGCTCGTCGAGTTGCAATGCGTATTCCGCCATTTCCACCTCCGGGATTCTAGTGCTTGGAGGGTGATACGGGATCGGCGG
>CAZTNO010000361.1:0-2163 GCA_964614865.1 uncultured Clostridia bacterium | reverse complement strand
GCAGGCCGGCAGCCACCGCCAGCGGATAGGCCTGGTACTTGGGCGCTTTCTGGCCGAGCAGGCGGGTGATTCGTTCTTTGGGAAGGAGGGCGGTCATGGCGCCGGCAATGAAAAAGGCCGGAACCAGGCAGGTCAACACATGGGCGGAAACGTATTCGACGATCGCGTAAATCCCGGCCATCCACAAATCGGCATCGATCATGATTCAGCTCCTTTCCTAGAAAAAAACTCGGGTGACCCCCGGATTCGTCCTCAGGGTCTCATTTCCAGAGCATATACGCGGCACCTATAATCAGCAGGAAGCCGCAAGCCTTTTTAATCCAGCCGAGTACCCGGGAATTCTCGTTCCAGTGCAGGTAGCGCTCGACCACGCGGGTGAAGGTGCCGGCAAGCACGATCACCGAGCAGTGACCGACGCCGTACATCAGTAGCAGCGGGACGCCGTAGGTGACGCTGCTTGCCGACTTCGCCAGCACGATGCCCAGGATCGGGGCCATGTAGGCGAAGGTGCACGGGCCCAGGGCGAGGCCGAAGATCAGTCCCAGCAGGAAGCCTGCCCAAACGCCCGTTCCGCGGACCTTGGCCCCGGAGGCGCCGGGCGGGGTCCAACGGATCACGCCGAGCAGGTAGAGACCGACCAGCACGAAGATGCCCGCCACCAACCAGTTGCTCCAGCTCCCGATATCGCCCAGCATGCGGCCCAGCAGCGAGGTGATCACGCCGATCAGGCCGATGGTGACCAGGATCCCGAAAGCGAAGGAGAGCGAGATGCGGAAGGCCTTTTTCGTGGAGAGTTCCCCCTGCTGGGAGACAAAACCGACGATCAGCGGGATCGAGGCCAAATGGCAGGGAGAGAGGAGGATGCTCAGGATGCCCCAGACCAATGCCGCCCCCAGGCCGACCAGCGGATGACCGTAGATCGCCCCGGTCAGCCAGGTGAAGATCGATTCCAGCACTACTTGACCCCTTTCTGCTTGAAGATCTTGACCAGTTCTTCCTTGGGAAAGAACCCCTCGTGGCGGAAGTACTCGTTGCCGTTTTTGTCGAGGAAAACCTGGGTGGGGATCATCCGGATCTTGTACCGGGCACCGAAGGGCTTGCCCGCCTCGGTCCAGACGTCGTGGAAGACCACCTTGACCTGACCTGCGTACTCGGTTTCGATCTCTTTTAGGATCGGCTGCATCATCTTGCACGGGATGCACTTCACCGAGCCGAGTTCGACAAAGGTGACCAGCGGGCTGACCGCCCGAGCCGACGGAGAGGTCGCCTCGATCCGGGGCGCAGCCCAAGCCATACCGACCACCAGCCCCAGGATCAGCAAACCGGGTTTGTTGGTTTTCATTCTTTTCTCCCGGCTCATGGGGCGAGAATCTTCTTGAGCTCTTCCACCGACGGCACCTTGCCGGCGAATTTCACCTGGCCGTCGACCGCCAAGGCCGGGGTGATCATCACCCCGAAATCGATGATCTTCGACAACTCCTTGACCTTCTCGATCCTCGCGTCGAGGTTCAACTCGCGGACCGCTTGAGCGGCATTCTGTTCCAGCTTTTCACATTTGGCACAGCCCGTGCCCAGCACTTGAATCAACATGCTCCCTCCTTGTCGGGTGGCGATTGGCCTGGCGCACGATCCCCGGTCAAACCGGTATCGAGTCGCTTCTTGAGCGGGTTGCCGCCAATGCGCGGCTTGAGTTTGCAGGAACACTGCCCACCCAGTTCATAGTCGCGGTCCTTGCGGATCGGATAGCCGTCTTTTTCCCAGTCGACCATGCCCCCGACCAGCACGGCCAGGTTGGTAAACCCCGCCAGGCGCAACTCGGCGGCAGCCGCGACGCTGTAGGTGCCGACGGCGTCGCAGAGGATCAACGGGCGATCCTTAGGCACTTCCGCCAACCCGGTATGAAAACGGCTCCACTCCAGGTAGATCACTTCGGGGACGTCGAAGACACGAAAATTCGTCTCGTAGGCCTCGCGTACGTCGAGGAACAGCGCTCCGGACCGGGCCAGCGCCAAGGCTTCAACCGGGCGCAGGTGGGTCACCCCGTCGTGAAAACGACCTGGATTTCCGGGCCTTGAAAAGTCGATCATGGCCCCCCCTTACCGTGAACCGCCGCAGCAAGTGCCGTCGGGTTGTTTTTGGTTTGCAAAGAAGCGGGTCAGGTTT
>CAZTNO010000360.1:0-2168 GCA_964614865.1 uncultured Clostridia bacterium | reverse complement strand
TCCTTATGAGCGAGAGCCAGCAGGCCCGCCTGCGGCAAACCATCCAGACCCACGGCGACTATGTGGAACTGTGGCGCCGATACAGCGAGCAGGAGTGGCAGCGTTCTCTGCGCCTAGCGGCCCAACTTAACCCCTTGGCCTATTACAAGATCGAGGAAGCCAATCAGGAAGGGGGGGCGTGGCGCTTTCTTGTAGCGCCTGACGAATTGCGTAAATTCCACGAAGCGTGGCAGATGCTGGAGTCCGACGGCTCTCTGGCGCTCGAAGCGGGAGAACACTGCCCCGATTGGCAACATGCTCGCTATCAAGACGTTACCCGGACGGATTTCCGTCAACGGTTTCGGGGCCGTCCGCAGTTCGAGAGGGGCGCGGTCGTCATCGAGTCGGATCACCCGGGCCCACCGGAGCAGGGCTATCTCTACCTTTCCCTGACCGGGGACCGCACGGTCCAGGAACGGCGGCAGAAGGCCTTGGCCAATATCAACACGTCCCCCCGGTCCACGAGGCTGCGTTACATCCTGCAGGGGGTGCCCGTCCCTGTTTCCCGCCCGACGACCTTTCCAGCTCTTACTCCGACCGCCCGAGAGTGCTTTAAGCATGGAAAACCTACGGACAGCCAGGAAATGGCTATCAAGGCCGCACTGAATACACCTGATGTGGCCCTGATCATCGGACCGCCGGGAACTGGAAAAACCCAGGTGATTGCAGCCCTGAGCCGTAGATTGAGCGAATTGGGCGGAGAGTCCGGCAGCCAGCATCAGGTGCTCATTACCAGTTTTCAGCATGACGCCGTGGAAAATGCGTTGGCCCGAACCCAGGTTTATGACCTGCCTTCAGTGAAGGTGGGGCGAAACCGTGGTGAGGACGGCACTGACCCCGTTCGGGTCTGGTGCGACCGAAAGTACGCCGAGCTCGAAGAGGTTGTGAGAGCAGAGGAAGCCAAGGAGGGACATACGCCCCTACTGCGCAAACTCCATCAGGAACTGGCCACCCGGCGCCACGGCCAACTGGATGATAGTGAACGGGAAGCCCTGCTCACCTCGGTAGATGGCATTCTTCGGGAGTTGGAAAGCGATCACCGGCTGCGGATACCGGCTCTGTTGCGGGACGAATGGCAGCAGTACCTAGAGAAGCTGCCCAAGCAGAGCAAGACAACTATCCAGGGGCGTCGCGGCCTGGATAATCGTCAGGTTCTGCGGCGGGTTCGTGCGCTGAGGGTAACGCCGCTTGGTTTCGCGGATGATGGGCCGGACAGGGCCACCGACGCACAACTAGCCCTTCGCTTGGCCGGCATGACGGTGGCGCAGGAAGACCTCGCAGCCCTCGCGGACCTTGAGGATACCCGCGTACTGGATGAGCCTGGCGCAAGCGCGGCGACAGCCTTGCGCGACCGCTTGCTAGACGCTGTGCTGCCCGACTATCGACCGCCGGCAATCCGGTATCGCCTGGATGCGGAAGGCCAACGGCTCATTGGGGCCATCGAGGATGCCCTGGACAGCAGGCTCAAGAATTCTCGCAAGGGCATCAGCGGCATCCTGGCCCGCTACCGGGATACCTTCGTCAACCATCCCTCTCGAAGCCGTGAAACGGTGCGGGAATATGCGACGGTGGTCGGCGCCACTTGCCAGCAGGCAGCAAGCACCGCCATGGCTAGCCTGAAAGATCTGAGCGGTATCGGTGAGAGTGGCATTTCATTCGATACAGTCATCATTGACGAGGCCGCTCGGGCCAATCCGCTGGACCTGTTCATTCCCATGTCCATGGCCGAAAAACGAATCATCCTAGTGGGAGACCATCGACAACTGCCGCACTTGCTGGAACCGGAAGTTGAAAACGAACTGGCGGAACGCCAAGCCCTGACTGAAGACCAGAAGAAGGCGTTCGAGGACAGTTTGTTTGAGCGACTCTGGCGACAGTTGAACGATCGGATGGCCTTAGACCGGTTTCCGCGGGTCGTGATGCTCGACACCCAGTTCCGCATGCATCCGGTACTGGGCGGGTTCGTCAGCGAGCAGTTCTATGAAAAGGAAAAACTGCCTCCCGTTAAATCCGGCAGACAGCCGTCTGACTTCATGTCCGAGATTCCTGGATACGAAGGCAAGGTATGCGCGTGGCTCGATGTGCCCTTAAGCCGGGGGAGGGAGTCGAAACCTGCGACCAGTTGGAGG
>CAZTNO010000359.1:0-2188 GCA_964614865.1 uncultured Clostridia bacterium | reverse complement strand
CGGCAGCCAACAGTTGTTCGGTCTGCCGCAATTCCCCCGCCAGGGCGGATTCGCCCCGCTCCTCGGCCCGGCGCCGCTCGCCCCCCAGGGCGTGGTACACCGGCTGGAGGGCCGCCAAAAAGTCGCGCCGGGCCAGGGCGGTCAGAAACACCGGTGCCCTCCCCCCTTCGCCGCGCAGCAGCTCGTTGAGTCCGGCAAAGCGGGTCTCCAGCCGGGCGGCCAGCGGCCAGGAAAAACGGGGGTCGGCGGCGGTCACCCCGCCGCGCAAAACGATCGGCGAGGGGGGGGGAGACCGCAGGGCCCGTTGCTGCAGCTCGGTGCCGCGGTAGGGGACGACGAAAGGGGCGTGGGGGACCAGCCCCAACGCCGGGCTGGCGGCTAGGAGGTCGACGATGCGGATCAACTCGGCAATGAATTCGGGCCAGGTCGAATCTCCGTCAGAGCAGATCCAATAGTGGAAGTGGGCGACGTCCATGCGGTCGAGTGCGACGACCAGCCGGTCCAGCCGCTCTGGTGCCGGGACCGCCTTGCGCAACCGTCGCCCGCGCGCGGGCAGAAAGGTGTCGCTGCCGATCCAGAGCAGCGGGCGCCCTCCGGCGAACAGGTCTTTTTCGAGCAGCCCGCTCAGTTTGCCGTGGCGGTCGAGCCGTTCGACGATGGCCAGCGAGGTCTGGATACCGACCAGCTTCAGGCGGTGCCGTCGCAAGTGGCGAAACACCCCGGCAGCGTAGGCGGGGTCCTGCAGCAGGTCGTCGTCGTTGACGTTGATCTGCCTGGCTGCCGGCCCCAGATCAGGGACCCCGGCGAGGTGGCGGTTGTAGCCCGAAAAGAGGCGGTCGACGGTGGGCAGCGACAGGCGCCTTTGGGTCTCCCCTTGCAGCTTGCAGCAGAAGGCGCAGTGGAACACGCACCCGCGGCTCAGGGTGATTTCGAGCCCGTCGCGAAAGCCTTGCGGATCCACCAGATCGAAGTCGAACGGGAATCCCGACCAGCGGCGGGGGCGGTTGATCCGGTCCCATCCCGAAACCAGCAACCAGCCGGGCTGTTCGCACAGCACCCCATCCAACTGGAAGAGGTCCTGCCAGCGGCCCCTGGCCAGCGCCCGCAGCGCCCTAGGCAAAACGAATTCGGCTTCGCCCCGCACCAGCAGGTGGACCCCTGACAGGGCGGCCGCCGCCGCCAGCGGGGCCAGGGTGACCCACGGCCCGCCTCCAGCCAGCAGGGGGACATTCGCTGCCCGGGCGGCCTCGATGACCTCCAGGGCGGCGGGCAGGTGGTCTTCGAACACCGAGAATCCGACCAGGTCGCCGGAAAACGAACACCGTTCGCGGGGCGCTGGCAAATCGATGCGGCGGGCAGCAACCGCCATCCCCTGCTGTCGCAGCGTCGAACCCAGAAAAAGCGAGGAGACGGGGAGGCCGACTGTCTGCCATCTGCGATCCCCGGGAGTACCGAAAGAAACCAGTTCGGCCGAGGTCGGCAGGGACACAACGGGCGGTCTTTCGAGCCGGGGGCGGGGCGAACGGGCCGGGCGGGGCAACTGGAAGACTCCCGGACCGCGCAACAGCCATCCGTGTTTCCCGGGCCAGAATACGGTCTCGCTTTGCTGCGGGTCGAGCTCCAGGCGCACGCGGCGGGGGGCATCCGGCTGGCGGGAAAGCCAACGTGAAAGGTCGAGGAGGAGGCTCAGGATCTGCGAACGGGGAACCACTCCCGGCGGGCCGTGGACCAGCCAGCAACCGGGCAGATCGGGGGCATCAGTGGCGGCCGCAGGGTTCAAATGATCTTGCGGATGGTCCGTTCCCAGCGGGTTTTGTGGAAGAAGCCCAGCATGGTCTGGAAGAGGTCGCGGGCCTTGTGGGCCACCCCGGGGGTCAGGTACTCTGCCGAGTTGGACTCGTAGGACCAGTAGATGCGCCAGGGCCGGCCGATGATGTAGCTGGCGGGCACCGGGCCCCAGTAGCGGCAGTCGAAGCTGTTGTCGCGGTTGTCGCCCATGCAGAAGTAATACCCTTCGGGCACGGTGAAGTCGGGGAAGTTGTCGCGAAAGGAATTTTCAATCTGGGCGTCGCGAAAGTAGGCATAGGGCTCGATCAGCAATTTGCCATTGAGGAATACCTGTTTGTCGACGATGCGCAGGGTGTCGCCGGGCAGGGCGATCACCCGCTTGACGAACTCTTTCTCCATG
>CAZTNO010000358.1:0-2222 GCA_964614865.1 uncultured Clostridia bacterium | reverse complement strand
GCAAGGAGGACGACGATGAAAACTCTGACCGCAATGGCGATTATCCCCCTCCTTCTGCTGCTGGCCCAAAGCGGCCATTTGTCAGGTAAAGGAGTCGATCCCGAGGTGGATCCCTTTCTGAAAACCCAGCTCCAGTACCGCAAGCTGGAACCGCAGCTGGCCAAGGCCCGACGCGACGTGGCCAAAAAGAACTGGGAGCGGGCCCGGGAACGTTTGGCTCCAGTGCTTGCGGACCGCCCCGATCATCACGAGGCCCACTTCCTGATGGCCAGCATCCTGAACGCCGCGGGGGATTATGAGCGGGCAAGGCTCCACCTGGAACAGGCCGAAACCGCGCTGAACCAGCAACGCGCCCTCTGCGCCGCCTGGCAGGAGAAAAACCGGGCCGGGATCGAACTCGAAGAGAAAAACCGGCGGGAACTCCTGTCGGGCGAGGCCACCCGCGGCAAGGTGCATTCGTCCTGTTCGCGGGGCGACTCGACCATGGATCAGGGGCAACTCGAACGCAGCACGGGTGGTTCCCCATCGTCCACCCCCGTCTCCTCGCTCACCCCCGAAAGTTTCGGGATTCCCCCCGCCTACTCGTTTCTCCACGGCAACTGCCTGTTCCAGCTGCGCCGGTTCGCTGAAGCCGAGCAGCAGTACTTGCGGGCCCTGCGGGTCGACCCCGGCCATGCCCCGTCCCACAACAACCTGATCAACCTGCTGCGCGTGCAAAACCGGCTGGCCGAAGCGCAAGCTGCCTTGAAAAGGGCCGACGAGGCCCACGCGAAGATCAATCCCGAACTGCGCGCCGCCGTCTCAACCGCCGTTCAGGAAGGGGTTCAGTAGCTTCTCTTCGATCAGGGTGGTGGCCCGGCCATGTCCGGGGAACACCCGGGTCTCCTCGGGAAGGGTGAGCAGTTTGGTGCGCACCCCTTTCAGCAATAACCGCTCGCTGCCAGCCGAATCGGTGCGGCCGATGGAGCCGGCAAACAGGGTGTCTCCCGAGAAGAGTCGGTCGCCGATCCGGTAGCAGAGGGAACCCGGGGTGTGCCCCGGAGTGGCGATCGTCTCCACCCGGATCCCTGCCCATCGCAGTTTTTCCCCACCGCGCAGGGTTTTGCCGGGAGGGGGGAGCCCCGCACCTTTCAGCAGCGAAAGATCGGCGGCGGGGGCCACCAGCACTGCCTGGGGAAACTGGGCAAGGATGTCCCGAACCGCACCGACGTGGTCGTGGTGACCGTGGGTCAGCAGGATAGCCGACAGGCCGAGGTTGTGTTCGGTGAGGAATTGCCCGATGCGGGAGGCCTCCCCCCCCGGGTCGATCACCAGGGCCTGCCCGTTGACCTCATCGAACACCACGTAGCAGTTGACCGGAAAGGGTTCTGCGGGGGTGCCGGCGTTGACCAGCAGGCGCTCCACCCCGGGCTCGGGAGGGAGGGCGGAGAGGAACCCGCCACAGACAAGCAGCCACACCCAAACGGAGAGCAGCTGAGCCGGGCGGGTCAATTCACCCCCCGCGAACTGTTGTACACGGCCCCGGCCCGCTCCCGGTAGAGGCGCAGCACGGCGGCGGCTTCGGTGCGCAGGACATCGCCGGCGACCTCGATCCCCCGCCGGGCGAGTTGGGCCTGCCAGTTGTCGGGCACAAACCCCTCGTCGAAGCCCAGGATCTCCTCCACGTCCGGGGTCGGGGCTCCGTATACCAGCCGGTACACCCCCGACCACAGGACGGCGCCAAGGCACATCAGGCACGGTTGGGCCGAAGAGACGAGCTCGTGATCTCCCCGGGCCGCCAGGTCGTAACTGCCCGACACCGCCTGGGCGAACGAAAGGGCCATCACCTCGGCATGAGCCGAGGAGATCCCCAGGGGCTCGACCCGGTTGACTCCGGCGGCCACCAGGCGGTGGCTGTCGCGGGTGAAGACGGCGGCGGCAAAAGGCCCCCCCGTTCCGGCCAGCACGTTTTGGCGGCTGAGTTCGATCACCCAGCGCATCCGGTCGTTTTCGCCGGGGAGGGGGTCGGGGCAGGTCCGTACCCGCTCGACCAGCCAGTCGGGCAGGGAAAGAAGCATTTCGGGTTTGCCGGGATTCATGGCGGTATTTTACAGGGGGGGGCTGGCGATCGCAAGGGCGGAAAAAAGCGACGAATCTTGACGAGCGCCCCGTCCTTGCCTAAAATGGCCCTGCCCGCATTTCAGGAGAAACCATGCAAATCCGCATCGATGGCAGGTCGTTGA
>CAZTNO010000357.1:0-2239 GCA_964614865.1 uncultured Clostridia bacterium | reverse complement strand
TGTTTGATCCGGTTGAGAAAGTGGTTCAGGAGTTCGAACAGCGGGTCGGTCAACTGCTGGAAAAGATCGATTGTGCGACATTTACCGGCAAGAGAATGCGTGGCGAATTACTGGTAGCCCTTCGAGACCAGTGTGGGTTGACCTACAATGAAATCGCTGCCTGGGACATTTTCAGAACCCTTCGCCGGGGATCGCTGGGTAAACTCTACCGGAGGGCAAAGGAACGTCGGGCGGATGCCCGTTAGAATTGTCAAATTGTCAAGGTCCGTCCCTGATGGGCGGGGGCGATTTGACATCCCCCGCCTTTTCTGATAAATTCGCCGGTAGCATCAGTCGTTGGTCCCATTCAGGAGTATCCCATGTCAGAAACCGAAAATCCCGTGGCCGTTCCCGCAACCGGATCCCCGGAAATCCCCGATGAGCCCCTGCGCCGCAAGTTCACCGTTTCCATGAGCCAGCAGGAAATCGAGAAGGAGATCGACCAGTTGGCGGTCAAGTACAGCGTCAAGGTGAAGATCCCCGGCTTCCGTCAGGGGCATGTGCCGGTCGAGGTGGTCAAGAAGACCTACCGGGCCATGCTGCTGGAAGAGGTGATCGGCGAGGCCCTCTCCCGCCTCTCCTACGACAGCATCAAGAAAGAGAAATGGCAGATCGCCTCGCAACCGGTGGTCGACCAGCTCACCCACGAGGACGGCTCCGACATGACCGCCGAAATGAGCGTCGAGGTGTATCCCGACATCGAACTGCCCGATCTCTCCACCCTGACCGTGGCCGTGCCCAAAGAAGACAAGGCCCTCGAGGCGTTCGACGAGGGCAAGCAGATCGAGGCCCTGCTCGAAGGGCACAAGCGCACCATTCCGGTCACCGACCGGGGGATCGCCGACGGCGACCTGGTGATGATCCGCCTGCAGAACCGTATCGTCGAGACCAAGCGCCTCTCGCCCCGCCAGTCCACCTACCTCGCCATCCACAAAGAGAACGAGACCGGCATCGAGAATCTCGACGCCGACCTGATCGGCCACCAGGCGGGCGAAGACCTCTTGGTCCGGCGCACCTATGCTGAAGGTTACGCCAAGAAGCCATGGGCCGGGCGCGAGGTGGAGCACCTGATCCACATCGAGAGCGTGCTCGAGCTCAAGCGTCCCGAGCTCAACGACGAGTTCGTCAAGAGCATCGGCCTCGCCTCGGTCGAAGACCTGAAGGGCAAACTCCAGGAAGAGTGGGGCCGCCAGGTGGCCCGGCGCAAAGACGACATCCGCGTGCGCCACTTGCTGGAAAAGCTGGTGGAGACCGTTTCTTTTCCCGTCCCCCCCGGCCTGGTGGAGCACGAGATGGAGCACATGCTCGAGCACAACCGGCACTCGATCCAGTTTCCCGACGAGGAGGCCAAAGAGAAGTTCGCCGGGCAGCTGCGGGCCGCGGCCGAGAAGATGGTCCGCCAGTCGCTGATCGTCGACCGGGCGCGCCAGGATTTCAAGATCGAGATCGGCGAGGAAGACCTGAAAGCCGAGTACCAGAACCTGGCCAAGGCCAACGGGGTCTCGGAGAAAGAGATCCGACGCTATTTCGCCGACAAGAACAAACTGGCCGAACTCAAGGACCGTTTGCTCGAACCCAAGGTGATCCAGCACCTGCAGACGCTGGTCAAGTTCCAGGAGGCGTGACGTGTCCCTCATCCCGATGGTGATCGAGCAGAGCGGCAACATCGAACGGGCCTACGACATCTATTCGCGCCTGCTCAAGGACGGGGTCATCTTTCTCGGCTCGGCGATCGACGACAACGTGGCCAACGTGGTCATCGCCCAACTCCTCTACCTGGAGGCCGAAGACCCCGAGAAAGACGTCTCGATCTACATCAACTCGCCGGGGGGGCTGATCACCTCGGGGCTGGCCATCTACGACACCATCCGGTTCATCAAGAACGAGGTGGTCACCATCTGCATCGGCCAGGCTTCGTCGATGGCGGCCCTCTTGCTCGCCGCCGGCACCAAGGGCAAGCGCTTCGCCCTGCCCAACGCAAAAGTCATGATCCACCAGCCCCTGGGCGGTTTCGAAGGGCAGGCCACCGACATCCTGATCCAGGCCGAAGAGATTCGCCGGGTCAAGGCGAAGACCATCGACATCCTCACCCTGCACAGCGGACAAAGCCGCGACAAGGTGGCCGCCGACATCGAGCGGGATTACTTCATGACCCCGGACGAGGCGCTTGCCTACGGCCTGATCGATGCAGTGATCGCCG
>CAZTNO010000356.1:0-2242 GCA_964614865.1 uncultured Clostridia bacterium | reverse complement strand
TACCGTCTATTGCGGCTTGGAGAGCGCATATATTGAGGATGGCGATGACGCCGTAGTAGCTGAACCGCTCGGCGGCTTCGTTGCCGATGGCGTCCCCGTAGGCGAAAGAGGTGAGGAACTGGTGTACCCTCATGGGGTCAAGACCTTCCCCTCCACGGCTCGTTGCCGGTTTTCCAGGAACTCCATCTTGTCTTCGAGGACCCGCAGCCGCGTCTTGAGGAGTTCTTCCTCGATCTTCAGTTTGGATGCCTCGACGATCATATTGTTGAGCGCGTTGTGGAGCAGTTTGATGTATTCGCGGCTCTGGGTGGTGACGTAGTTGGTCTGGTCGAGACGGGCGGCCTGCACCAGCACCTCGTGGTGCACCCCGCGCGTCTCCTCGCGCCCCCGGTGAACCTAGCCCTGGCCGTCGATGATCAACTGCTTGAGTTCCAGATAGAGCGGTCGGGTCATGAAGCGGAGTACCGGCAACAGCCCCCGGCGCAACCCGCGCATGGCCGCCTTGACCAGGCCACGCAGGCCGCTTCCGCCTTCGTCGACGGCGATCGAGGGGGCCACGAACGGGACGGCGACAAAGGGGGGGACATCGCTGGCCGGGCCGGCGGGGTAGAGGCACGGGCGGTACACGTTGGGGATTTCCAGGAAGTCGGGCAGGGGGAGGAGCTCCATCGCCTCGATCTCTTCCACGTCGCGGTCTTTCAACAGGCCGCTCTCTTTCTTTTCGGCGATGCGGCGGCGAATGGACTCCATGATACCATCCACGTCGATGCCACTCCCCGCCGAAAGAAAAGGATCCATACTGCCTCCCGCACGCTGTATTATACACCAGGTCGGGGTGGGGGGCAATCAACCGTTCCGGGACAGATCCTTTAGAATCGGCCCTTTTTCCGGAAAAAATCAAAATTATCCTGTACTGGACTTGACATTTTGCTTTTGCTTTCATAAAATCCCTGCCAGGAGGATCATTATGAACAAAACCGAGTTGATCAAGGCTATCGCCGACAAGGCCAGCTTGAAGGTCTCCGAGACCGAGAAACTGGTTAACGCCATGGTAGAGACCATCTCCCATTCGCTGAAGAAGAAGGAGAAGGTCACCCTGGTCGGTTTCGGCACCTTCGCCGTGGCCCATCGCAAGGAAAAAAAGGGGATCAACCCCAAGACGGGCGCCAAGATCACCATCAAGGCCAAGAACGTCCCCGTTTTCCGTGCCGGCAAAGCGCTGAAAGACAAGGTCAAGTAAGGGGGAACCCCCGATCCCTTTCCCTGCCTGCCTCGGGGCGGGCGGGGAAGGGGGGCTTGCCGGGAGGGTGATCTTTTCGGGCCGGCACGTGCGTGCCCGCTGGCCCTGAAGGGATTGATACGGAGTTCCGGTGACTTCCGGTCGCCGGGATGGTTTTGCTATTGTTCGCTGCCCGGTTTCTTCTCGGGCGGAAAGGGTACTTGGGGCGGGGGCTGGGGCACGGGCGGAAGTTCGATGCTCTCGGTGTTTTCCCCCTGCTCGTTTTCATCACTGCCCGGAACCGGGCGGTCCAGCCGATTGTTCCGTGGGTCGGGTATCTCTGCCAGCGGTCCCTGATGGCCCCCTCCCCGGCCCATGTTCGACCAGATGGGCTCCTGGTTGCGCGGGGTCAGGGGCAGGCGGCGGATGATGCGCGGCGTGATCGAGAAGATCAGGTCGGTCTGGCGGATGTTGCGATCGGTGGAGCCGAACAGCGAGCCGATCAGGGGCAGCCGGGACAGGGCGACGATCCCCGACATCGAGTTGCGCACGTCGTCGCGGATCAGTCCGCCGATGATGTTGGTCTCCCCCTCGCGCAGGCGGATGGTGTTCTCGATCTCCCGGGTACCGAAAATCGGAAATTGCCCGTTGTATCCCGACACGAAGTTGACCGTCAGTTTGATCTTCAGGGTGACCTCGTTGTCGCCGTGGATGAACGGGGTGACCTTGATTTCCACCCCGACGTTCTTGTACTTGTAGCTCTGGTAGGGGATGTTGTTGATCCCCCCGGTGGCAAAGGACTGGAAGGTGGTCTCGGGCACCGGAACCTCGTCGCCCACGCGGAAGTTGATCTCGGCCCCGTCGACACCGCGCAGGTTCGGGTTGGCCAGGATCTTGTTGTGGTCGTTGGACTCGAGCATGCTGAGGGCCACCGAGGGCAAGGTCAGGTAGAAACTGCCCTCGCCCATGTTTTTCAGGTCGAAGGTGCTGGAGATCTTGCCATCGGAGCCCGCCGTGCCGTAC
>CAZTNO010000355.1:0-2251 GCA_964614865.1 uncultured Clostridia bacterium | reverse complement strand
CCATCCGCCTCGAGTTCGATCCCGGGGCGGGACCGATCCTCGGGCGGCAGCGGGTGCTCGGCGGGTTGCGTTCGCTGCCGGTGGGATCGAGCCTCGATACGCAGACCGGGGTCTTCACCTGGCTGCCCGGCCCGGGGTTTGCCGGCACGTTCACCCTGGAGTTCTGGCAGCGGGTCGACTCGGGCACCCTGATGCGGCGGCGGGTGGCCGTGCGGGTGATCGTACCTGGAAGTTGAGCGGCCCGCCCGGTTATTTTTTTTCAAAAAAAACCAGGGTGGGTTGATTATTTTTTTTGGACCCGCTACGATGCCGGGGATGCTTTCGGGAAGTCCTTTTTTCGATCGCTTTGGATCGTGTCGTACCCTGGGGGTAGGAAGACCCTGTCAACCGGGCTATCTGACCCCCGTTTCCTTCAAAGACCGCGCCCGACCTCTGTCCCCATCGGGCGCATCATCACCCCAGGAGGCATGGATGAAACTGCGGATCAGCGGTAGAGTTTCGATTGTCGTCGCCGTTTTTCTGGCGTTGACGCTCGTCGTCGCCGGCAGCCTGATGCTTTCGGCAGCCGACGAGAAACCCGTGGCCAATGCTGCGCGGGCGATCCCCATCGTGCCCCACCGTCAGGTGGGAGTGCACAACGTGCCGGCCCGACCGGAGATCATCGAGGAGATGGTCGTCCGCCAGCGCCACCTCCGCGGGGCTTCGCGCGAGGTCATCGACCAGGCGGTCGCCGAGTTCGGCGAACGGCTCCTCAAGGAGAGCCGCGAGTGGGTCAACCCCGAGGTTCAGCTGCGGGCCGAACAGCGGGAGCGTGACTTTGTCGAAGGACGGGTCAAGCGGACGGCCATTCCGCCGGTTTCGGCCAACGTCTTCTACCTGGCGGTCGAATTCGGCGGTACCGACACCTTCACCCCGGTGGGCTACACCGGCGGCGCGGTCACCTGCTCGGGCCCGTTGAAAGGGCAGATCCCCGCCCCCGAGGCCGGCGACAACATGACCTTGTGGTATTCTCCCAGCCAGGTCGCCAACGCTTCCTTCTACGAAAACCTGATGTTCGGCACCAGCGGGGTCGGCCGGGTGCGCATGGATTTGACCGATCCCGACGACAACCTGCCGGGTATCGACTGCTCCGGATTGACCATGCAGACCTACTACGACCAGGTTGCGGGAGCGGGCAACGTCACCATCACCGGCCGGGTGATGGGCTGGGTGACCGTCCCCCACTCCGAAGGGTACTACGGCGCCGACCAGTACACCGGCACCACCAGCAGCAACCATCACAACGGCGGGCCGGTGCCCACCCGCATGCTGGTCGCCCATGCCCTCGACGCCTTCAAGGCCGCCAATCCGACCTTCGATTTTCGCCCCTACGACCAGAACGACGACGGCATCCTCGACACCATCGGCATCATCCACGCAGGGGTGGGCCAGGAGTCGGGGGGTGGCCTGGAGGGCGAGTACGCCATCTGGTCGCACAGCTCGGCCGCCTACGATCTGAATTACAAGGTGTGGGACGAGGATGGAAACCCCGCCTCTGACACCGCCGGCGACATCTGGCTGGGGCCCTACACCATGCAGCCCGAGATGCTCGATCTCGGGGTGCTGTGCGAGGAGTTCGGTCACAACTACTTCGGTCTCCCCGACATGTACACCAACGACGCCACCAACTCGGTCGGCTTCTGGAACATCATGTCGGGCGGGTCGTGGGGAGGCCGGGTCGGAGGCACCCGTCCGGCCGGCATGCCCCTCTGGTTCCGCATGATCGCCCAGACCTCTGCCGGTTGGACCAACTGGCAGGAGCCGCTGATCATTCGTTCTGCGACCGATGCCCAGTCCGACATCACCCTCGGCCAACTCGAAGGGACCCCCGCTGGCGTCTCCAAGGGCGTGGCGATCCTCCTGCCCGACTACGTCGATGTCAACCCCAACCGGGCCGGCACCGGCAAGGGGGCCTGGACCTACAGCGGCATCATGAACAGCGACATCACCCTGAGCCGTTCGCTCACCCTGGGGGCCGGCTCCCATACCCTGACCATCCCCTCGTACTACCGCATCGAGGCGGACTGGGACTACGCCTACGTGATGATCAACGGCACGCCGATCGACGACACCGGAACCTACTGCACCAGCGCCGACCCCAACGGCCAGAATCTGGGCAACGGCATCACCGGCTCCAGCGGGACCGGCATCCGCAACCTGGTGTTCGACCTCACCGCGTACGCCAGTTCGACTGTCACCCTGACCCTGCGTT
>CAZTNO010000354.1:0-2252 GCA_964614865.1 uncultured Clostridia bacterium | reverse complement strand
AACCGGGGCCGGTTGCCGCGCCCGGTGCGTATCGCCCTCTACCTGATCGTCGGCTATCCGGGCGAGACCCCCGCCATGGTGTCCGAGATGGCCAAAAAACTTCGTTCCCTGCCCGCCCACCGCCGAGACGTGCAGGTCTTCACCCCGAGCCCCGGGACCCTGGCCACCGCCATGTACGTGTCGGGCCTGGACGAACAGGGCCACGAGCTGGCAATCGAACGGGCGACCGGAGAACTCGCCCGCCGCCAGCGATTGCTTGCAGATCCCTCCCGGTAACAGCACCTGGCACCCCCGGCTTTTCCAGGGGAGCGAGCCTTCCTTCGGAAGTGGCTGCGACAGCCCCAATTCCCCGTTAAGTATTCGATATGGTTGGGGGAATTGAGGATCGCACCGTACGCCGGTTCGCCCCTACCCTTTACGAGCCGGGGTTTCGATCCCCAGCCGCTTGAGTTTTTTGAACAGCCCGGGGAAGGTCATGCCCAGGTCTCTTGCAGTTTGCGACTTGTTCCAGCGGTTCTTTTCCAGCAGCATCAAGATCCGGTCACGATCGTCCCGGGCGGCCGATTGGCCTTGCTTTTCCACCAAACCTCCGGTGGAGCGGGCCTGGATTTCCGGGGTCAATAGATCATAGGAGATCAACTCGTTCTCATCGGTCAGGCTGACCAGCCGGTGGACCTCATTGCGAAGCTGGCGCACGTTGCCCGGCCAGTGGTAGCCCTTCAAAGCCTCGAAGGCCTTCACCGAGAAACCGGGCAGCCGCTTTCCCTGCTTTTCGCAGTAGGCGTTGCAGAAGTGGACCAGTAGCGGAGCCACGTCTTCCCGGCGGTCGCGCAGCGGGGGGACGGTGACCACGTGGTGGGCCAGCCGGTAGTAGAGGTCCTCGCGAAAGGCCCCGTTAACGATCATCTCCCGCAGGGGGCGGTTGGTCAGGGCGACGATGCGCAGGTCGACCCGGATCGGCGCAAGGCCGCCGAGACGGTAGAACTCGTGCTCTTCCAGGACCCGCAGCAGCTTTACCTGCACCGCCAGCGGCATGTCACCGATTTCGTCGAGGACCAGGGTCCCCCCCGAGGCGAGCTCCAACTTCCCCTGCCGGGAGGTGATGGCGCCGGTGAAAGCTCCCTTTTCATAGCCGAAGAGCTCAGCCTCCAGAAGGTTCTCGGGGATGGCCGCACAATTGAGGGCCACCAGTGCCCCCTTCTTCCGTCGCGAGTGCTGGTGGACCAACCGGGCCATCAGTTCCTTGCCGGTGCCGCTTTCGCCGTGAACCAGCACGAAGATGTCGGAAGCGGCGATCCGCTTCAACTGCTTGACCAGGGTCCGAACCGCCGGGGCCACGGTGACGATCTCCCCCTCCCCCTCGTCGACCGGCGGCGGGGGGACGGTTTTGCTTTTCCCCCGCGAGTCGACCACCTGGTGGATCAACTCGATCTGGCGGGCCAGGGCCACCAGAAAGCGCACCGTCCGCGGCAGAGGCGGTTTGGCGGGATCGCCAGCGATGGCGAGAAGGTAGGCAGCCCGGCCTCCCAGCACCAGCGGTACCGAATAACACTCGAGCGGCTCGCCGCCGGGGCCGGAAAAACTCCGCCCCCCCGAGAACCCGCCGCCAAGCCCTTCCAGCACGGGATCGAACAGGGCAGGGTCGCCCCCCGGCAAGGGTTTTACCAACACCACCCGCGGCCCAGCCCCGGCCAGTTCGACCAGCGCGAGATGGCCCGCCTCGGGCACCACATCGAGGCGCACCGCCAGCGCATTCAGGAAGAGGTCGAAACCGACGCTGCGCAGGCCGACCGCCAGCAAATCCTGGAAAAACACGCTGTGCATGTCGCCCTTGGGACGGGTATCGCGCATCTCCGCGACCGATCCCGGTTTGGGCGAAAGAGCGCGGGTTCGGGGCTCCCCCCCTCCCGCCGCAGTGAACTCGCCTTCCTCCCCATCGCACAAGGAAAACTCGATCCCGCCGATCGAGAAGGAGCCGCCGAGTTGGATCGTCGCCCGGCTGACGAGCTCCCCGCCGACCAGCAGGCCGTTGATCGACGCCAGATCGGCGACCTCGACTCCCGTAGCAGTGAGGGTCAACCGGGCATGGCGCCGCGAGATGTCGGGGAGGTCGATCCGCAAATCGCATTGCGGATCGCGACCGATCACCATCTCGGGCCGGGTGAGCAGCGCCTTGTGGGTGAAACCGTCACGAACGGAGAGGAGGTACTGCATGGCCCGATTGTATCGACTATTTCCTGGAAACTCAAGCC
>CAZTNO010000353.1:0-2260 GCA_964614865.1 uncultured Clostridia bacterium | reverse complement strand
CACCCTCCGGCCTTTCAGCTTGTAGACGAAGGCCAGCACTTCGGCCACCGGGGCGAACAGTTCTGCGCCGATGGTGTCGCCGATCTCGACCTCACGGAACAGGGTGCGGGCCAGCGGGGGATTCTCCACCACCGGTATCCCGTTTTCCTCGGCCACCGTGCGGATGCGCCGGGCGATCAGGTCGGCCCCCTTGGCCACCAGCCGCGGGGCACTCATCTTGTGGTGCTCGTAGCGCAAGGCCACTGCGAAATGGGTCGGGTTGGTGATCACCACATCGGCTTTGGGCACCTCGGCCATCATGCGCCGCATGCCCCGCTGCATCTGGATCTGCCGGATCTTGCCCTTGATCTTGGGGTCGCCCTCCACCATCTTGTACTCGTCCTGGACGTCCTGTTTGGACATCTTCAGCTTCTGGGTGTTGCGGAAACGGGTCCACAGGTAGTCGCCGATCGACATCGCCAGCAGGAAGACCACGATGGTCAGCACCGTCTTCACCATAACGCGCCCCAGGGTGGCGAGGATGAAATCGAGGGTGTGGTTGGGCAGTTGCGTCAGCAGGGGGATCTCTTTGCGCAGGTTGAAGTAACCGATCAGCGAGATGATGGTGATGTTGAGCAGGGTCTTGAGCAACTCGGCCAGGGTATCCACCGAGCCCATGACCCGGCGCAATCCCTTCATGAACTGGAACGGCGTCGCCTTGAACTTGACCTTTTCCAGCAGGAACTGGAACCCCCCCTGGACCACGGTCAGCAGGAACACGGCGAGGATGACCGTCAAAAACACGGGGACCATCACTTCCAGGTAGACCTGGAAAGAATCCCGGGCGAGTTGGTGAACCGACAGCACGGTCACCGTCCGCTCGCCGATGGTGGCGAGTTGGTTGCGCATCGTCCCGGCCATGAGGCGCCCCATGGTGGGCACGTAGAGGGTGAAGAAGATCAGCGAGAAGAACAGGCCGCCGGTGACGACGAGCTCGCGGGAACGCGGAATGTCGCCCTTCTTGCGGGCCTCTTCCCGGCGATGCTGGGTGGGTTGTTCGGTCTTACTTTGGTCAGCCATATGCCCGCACCTGACTCAGCAACCGCACGAGGATTTCGGGCAGGTGGCCCACTTCATTCCCCCAGAGGGTGACCACGAAATCGAGCATGCCGGTGAAGAGGAACAATCCCAGTGCCACCTTCAGCGGGATGCCGACGAAAAAGATCTGGATCTTGCTGGCCAGCTTGCCGATCAAGCCGAACAGCACGTCGACCAGGAACAGCACCACCACCACCGGGGCCCCCAGGCGAAAGCCCAGTACGAAAGAATTCGACAGCCAGGAAACGATCTGGTCGAGCCCCTCGCGCCGGAACGCCAGGTGGCCGGGGGGGATGCGGGTGAAGCTGTCGGCCAGCACCCGCAGCATGCTGTGGTCGCCGCCGACCTGCAAAAACACCAGAATCGCAAAAGTCGACAGGAAAGAGGTCAGGATGTTGATCTGCTCGCCGAAGTTGGGGTCGAAGGCGACGGCCATGGTGAACGACATCTGGAACCCGGCCAGGTAGCCGGCCAGTTCGACCGCCGTGAGCAGGATGAGCAGCATCATGCCGATCACGATCCCGACGGCCAGCTCGCCGACCGCCACCGCCAGCAATCCCGGTAGCGAGGTCACCTCGGCCCAGCTGGCGATCGGCAGGGTGGGAAAGAGCAGCAGCGAAATGAAAAAGGCCAGGCCCACCTTGATCTGGGCCGGAAACTGGGTGCCGTTGAAGAAGGGGGTCACCAGAAAAAACGCCCCCACCCTCAGGAAGGTCAGGATGAACTGGGGAGCGTGATTCAGGTAGAGATCCATGTCACTTGACCAGATTGGGGATGTTGGTCAGCAGGTAGATCAGGAAATCGGCCAGCTTGTCGATCATCCAGGGCAGGGTGAACAGGAACACCACCCCGGAAAAGATCACCTTGGGGGCGAAGTTCAGGGTCGCGTCGGAGATCGAGGTGGCGGCCTGGAAAATCGAGATCAGCACGCCGATCACCAGGCTGCTGATCAGGATCGGGGCCGACACCAGGAAGGCCACCCACATCCCCTGCTTGCTGAGGGCCAGGATGGTTGCCGCGTCCATCAGAACCCCTCCAGGTGAAAGCTCTTCACCAGCGAACCGATCAGCAGAAACCAACCATCGGCGATGATGAACAGCACGACCTTGCAGGGCAGGGCGATCATCATCGGCGGCAGGAAGACCATGCCCAGCGAAACCAGGATCGAGGCCACCACCACGTC
>CAZTNO010000352.1:0-2279 GCA_964614865.1 uncultured Clostridia bacterium | reverse complement strand
TTGAATGGGGATTTTTGGTTGACGCACCCACTCACGTTGTGAGCCGGGGGGAGTAAAATCGGCTTGCGTGGTCAATTACGTTTAAAGTGACCGTAGGAGAGCAATGAACCCTGTTTTCTTGGAATTCGCTTTTTTGCTTTATCGAATTTTTTTGGACAGGTATGTTTCCCGATAAAAAAAACCCCGCACCCTGGGGGGGCGCGGGGTTGGCTCTCAGAAAAAAAAAGAAACGGTTGTAGCTACAGGGTCGGGGCGCCGAACGAACCGGCGGTGATCCCGCCGCCCAGGGCCACGCCGCGGACGATCAGCCCGATCACGAAGAAGATCACCACCGCCACCACCAGGCTCACCCCGAAGTAGGCCGGCATCTTGTCGGCCGGAACTTCCTTGAGCGACTTCATCCCCATCCACAACAAGACCAGCGAGTAGATGCCCACCAGGGCGCCCAGCATGGCCAGCGAAGGGATGAGCGAGAAGATGCCGCCGATCCAGGAGGCCGTGTAGGCGAAGACCACCACCTTGGTGGAGGCGATCATGTCCTTCTGGGCACCGAACGAGGGGGCCAGGGTGTCGATGATCATGGCCAGCGCGTAGGTGCCGACCAGCGACAACACGTAGGTCAGTACCGCCCACAGCAGGCAGTTCATGATGGGCAAACGGATGCTGCCGAAGAAGGGGACGGGGATGCCGATCAGGGCAAAGCCGATGAACCCGGCAACGGCGGGGATGGCGGCCAGGATCATGGCGTAATTGGTGAACATGTCGACGATGGTCAACGGTTCGCCTTTGATGACCTCCCACTCGGTCTTGGGGGTCAGCAGGATGTTCTTTGCGCGTTCAACCAGGTTCATTTCATTCCTCCTTACAGGACATGACATAGAAGTTACCGAACGGGGAGGAAAAAGTCAATTCCCCGGCGTGATTCATCCAAAAAAAACTCAGCGGGAATAGCCGCTCAGCATGGCCACGAACTTGCCCACCGGCAGCTCGACCTCGAAGCGCAGCGGCAACCGACGCTCGTCGCCCGACAGCCACAGCGCCATGGTCCGCGGCGCTTTCTGGCCGCCGGCATTCTCCACCCTGGGCACCAGTTTCCAGACGGGCAGCTCGCCCAGCTCGGTTTTCACCGGCGTTCCGCGGGTCACCTGACAGCGCAGGGTGAACACCCGGCCGTTGTCGGTGATCTGCCGCGGCGCGGTCCAGCCCTCGCTGAGAGGCCGTGAGCGCAACACGTACAGCCAGGCCAGCAGGTCGAGCACCCCCGGCTCGACGGCAAAATCCTTCTTCTGGATCGACTTGGTCTGATAGGTATAGAACACCCTCCCCGCCCGGCGGTCGAAGTGGGTGAACTTCTGCCGCACCCGCGACTTCTCGCGGTTGTACATCGACGCCTTCTGCGGCAGCAGGGAGCTCTCCTCGAGCAGGCTCTCGGCCTTGTAGTAGACGGGGTAGAGTTTGCCGATCACCGCCGAGGGGCGCACCTCGCCCCGTAGCGACAGGCAGGACTTCCCCTGCGACACCTGCCGGCCCAGCACTTCCAGGGTGAGGGTGGCGGCCGAAACGGTATCGGACCAGGAGACGTCGAGCACGATCTTTTCTCCGGGGGCAAACGGCACCTGCCCGGGTAAATGGCGGGCGGGAGCAGCCAGCGCTGCCAGGAGCAGCAGGGTTTGGGTGGCCCCAAACCAGGGAGAGCGAGCCAAACGGTTCATTGTTTCCTCCACAACCGGCCCGGCGCCGAAAAATCGACGTCGTCGGCCAGCTCGTTGACATCGGCTTCGTGGTAGGGGAAGTGGCGGGCCAGCTCCTTCCCCACCGCGGCGATGCCGTCGACCAGCCCGCCGGTGTAGTCGCCCTCGTGGAACTTGGCGGCCACCGCCGCCGCCACCCGGGCCCAGAACTCGTCGCCCACCTGGCGGTGGATCCCCTCGTCGCCGACCACGGCAAAGCGCCGCCGGGCGGGGACGACCAGGAACAGGATGGCGTTGCGCTCCCGGGTGCGGTCCATGCCCATGCGGTGGAACGCGCGATGGGCCGCCTTTTCCACGTTGCCCCAGAAATAGGGGGTCACCGACACCCTGATTTCGCCCGAGGTCTCTTTTTCGGCCGCCTCGATGGCCGCCTTCACCCGTTCGCGGTCAATGCTGGCCAGCAGTTTGCGCCGGTTCATCGTGCCTCCCCTACCATGACGACGAGGCGCCGCCCCCGCCCGAGCGACCGCCCCCGCCCGAGAACCCGCCCCCACCGGAACGACCCGACCCCCCGCCGCCGCTGAGGAT
>CAZTNO010000351.1:0-2284 GCA_964614865.1 uncultured Clostridia bacterium | reverse complement strand
TCCCCCCTTTCGGCCGGGCTGCCCCGCCGCGTTGTCCCCCCCGTTGGGTGGGGCGGGGGGGGGGGGGGGGGGGGGCGGCGGGGGAGGCGCTGCCATGAAGACGTTGGTGATTTTCACTTCGGGCAGATTGGTGTCGGCCATGATCAGGGGAACGACCACGAACGAGGCGATGATCAGCCCGTGCAGAACCAGGGAGAGGGGAAAGGTCAACCAGGTCTTGGTGGCTTTCCTCTTGCCGGCGGATACGATCATCGATCCGCCGAACATGAAATCGTTGTCCCGAAGCGGACCTTCCACAGGACCCGGCTTCCGGTTGTCTTTGTCTGTCTCGACGCTCATGCCTTGCTCCTTAACCGCAACAACTGCGGCCTACTTGGACTGCAGTTTGATGTAGTGGTCGATCAACTCGGAGGAGGCGTTGGCCATTTCACCGGTGAAGATGTCGACCCGGTTGAGCAGGGAGTTGAAGAACCAGACGGCCACGACCGCCACGATGATGCCGAAGCCGGTGGTGATCAGGGCTTCGGAGATACCGGCAGCCACAGCGCCGATGCCGCCCGAGCCGGACACCGACATGCTCTGGAAGGCGTTGATGATGCCGAAAACGGTACCGAACAGGCCGACGAACGGGCCGGTGGAACCGATGGTGGCCATGCCGTTCAGGCCGCGCTTGAACTCCTGCACCCCTTTGATGGTGGCGCGCTCGATCGCCCGCTTGGCGGCTTCGACCTTGTCCTCGTAGTTGGACTTGCTCTGTTCCTGGAACTGCAGTTCGCCGAGGCCGGCGACCAGCACCTTGGCCAGGTGGCTGTTCTTGAAACGCTTGTCGCTGGAGAGCCGGACCGATTCCTCGATCTTGCCCTCCTGCCACAGCCCCGAAATGAGCTTGAGCAGGATGCGGGACTGCTTTTTGGCCTTGTTGAACACGACCATGCGCTCGATGCCGATGGCGATCGAGTAGATCGACATGAACACCAGGCAGAAAACCACCGCCTTGGCGATGATCCCCATGTTGTGCCACATCTCAACCAGACTGAATTGCATGAAAACCTCCTAAAAAAATGAATGGCTTGGCGTTTTACTCTCCACCCTGCTTCCGGGCGGGGACGGGAAAGGCGGTGGTGGTGGGGGCGACGATGGTTCCGTCGAGAAACCGCGAGACGAAGAGGCGCACCCGGGTCCTGGTTGCACTGCGTCTGCCCGCTGATACGATCAGCGAATCGCCGAGCATCGAATACCTCCCCTGATGGCTTTCCCCGGCAAATTTATACAATAAATCAACTGAAAATTCAAGGGCGACCGGTTACATTTTTTTCCGTTTCAGGAAGTACTTCTCCCACACCAGCAACCATCCGCACGACTGGTAGATGGTCGAGTAGGAACCCGAAATCACCCCGACCAACATCACCAACGAGAAGGGGTGGATCACCTCGCCGCCGAACAGGAACAGCGACAGCACGGTGAGCAGCACGGTGAGCGAGGTGAAGATGGTCCGGCTCAGCGTCTGGTTGATGGTCTTGTCCAGAATCTGCTCCAGGTTTTCCTTTTTCATCGTCTTCAGGTTGTCGCGCAAGCGGTCGAAGATCACGATGGTGTCGTTGATCGAGAAGCCGACGATGGTCAGGATGGCGGCGATCACCTGGAGCGACATCTCCACGTTGAAGAACAGGATGAAGGAGAGGGAGACCAGCACGTCGTGGGCCAAGGTCAGGACGCCCGACAGGCCGTACAGGAACTTGAAGCGGAAGGCGATGTAGACCAGCATGCCGATCAGGGCCCAAATGCAGGCCAGAGTGGCCTTGCGGCGCAGGTCCTTGCCCACCTGGGGACCGACGATCTCCACGCTCAGCATGGTATAGCGGCCGAGGAAGGTGCTGTCGCGCAGCACCGACATGACTTTGTGCTTGACCCCGCGGGCCTCCAGCGCGGCCAGGTCGGTGATGATGCCTTTGCCCGTCTTGCGCAGGTCGATGATCTGCTGGGCCCCTTCCTGGCAATCCACATCGGGGAGCCCTTTTCCTCGCAGAAAGGAGGCGATTTCGCCCAAGGCGGTGTTGTTGAGGTCGATCTTGCCCGCCTGGCGCTGGGCGGTTTCCTCGGGAGACATCAGGGCGTCGCGGATCTTGCGGGCGACCACCTCGTGGTCTTCCATGTCTTCGCTCTTCATCGCCTGGCCCGAGACGTTCATGGTCTTGATAAAGAACTTGTCTTCACCGCCGATGCGGGTGATCTGGGCATCGCCCATGCCGACCTGGTTGAGGGCGGCGCGCAGCGAGTTGGTTTC
>CAZTNO010000350.1:0-2321 GCA_964614865.1 uncultured Clostridia bacterium | reverse complement strand
CGAGTACATGGGCGAGATCATCGGCGACATCAACCGCCGCCGCGGCCGCATCGACCACATGCGTCGCCACCGCAAGGGGTCGCAGAAACTGGCCGGCGTGATCCCGTTGATGGAGATGTTCGGCTACGCCTCCACCCTGCGTTCGATCTCCAGCGGGCGGGCCAACTACGCCATGGAGTTTTTGCAGTACGCGCCGCTGCCGCGGACCATCGAGGAAAAGCTGGTCGAGGAGAAGCGAGCCAAGAAAGCCCAGGGGAAGTGACCGGCGCCAACGAGAGGCGACAGAGCGCGCTCCGCCTGGCCGGGGTTCTGGCGCTGGCTTTTTCGCTGCGCTACCTGTGCCACTGCCTGATGCTGCTGCCGGTGCTGTGGAACGAACTCCGCCCCGCCCCCCACCTGCCCGACCTGCTACTCGACAGCATCCCCTGGGTGCCGGGGATCATGCGCTATAACTACTTCCTGTGGCTGCTGGCCTACGTCCCCCCGGTACTCTACCTGCTCTGGAAGCACCGCGCCCTTTTCTGGCGCTTCATCCTGCTCGACGGCGCCGTCTCCCTGCTGCGCGGGCTGACCGTGCCCCTCACCGGCCTGGGCCCCCCCTTTGGCACCGACCTCAACGCCCTCACCCCCTTCCCCTTCTGGCCCACCTGGCTGGCCCTGATCGACCCCTGGCAGGCGCTGATCGGCAACACCGCGGGCATCTACCTGACCAAAGACCTGTTCTTCTCGGGCCACGTGGCCACCACCTTCCTGCTGACCCTGCACTTCTGGAAACTCCGCTCTGCCCGCTGGATCGTGCTGGCCATGCACGTGTTGACCGTGGCGGTGGTGTTCCTCTCCCACCTCCACTACACCCTCGACGTGGTGGCGGCCTACGCCATCGTCTACTCGCTGTTCAAGTTCAGCCAGCCCCTGCTCGACAAGAGAATCCCCCTGCCCCGGTGACCATCCCCCCTGGAGGGGGGCAAACGGAGAGTTCCGCCTTCAGCGCACCGGTTCGCCGTCGGGATAGGCATTGAGTACCTCGACCGGCACCTCGAACACCCGGCTCCACCCCCCCAGCCGGTCCAGCACCCTGGATGAATCCAGCGGGCACTTGCGCCCCTCCTGGATACGGAAGACGGGACGTCCCGGGTACGAGCGCTGGTCCATCACCATCATCCCCTCGAAGCCCATGTCGATCGGAGCCGCCTCGGGCATCTTGGCCAGCGTCTCTTCCTCGACCTTTTCCAGGTACTTCCAGGGATCGTTGCCGCGGCGCAAATCGTAGTTGAACCGGTAAAGGCTGGCCAGGTCGCGGAACGGACGGCGCACGTACTCCCCGGTGTCGTGTTTCTCGATCATGTAGACGGTGCGGTTGCGGGCCTGCACGTACTTCTTTTGCAGGTAGGCCAGGTTGTCGCGCGACGGCCAGCGGGAGAACTCCCGCTCCATGTGTTCGAGGATTTCGCGGCAGTTGCCCAGCGAGGAAGAGCGCATGTCGGCGCGGCGCACCTCGCTCTCCAGGTCGCGGTACTGGGCCAGCATGTAGAGAAAGGCGTTGTAGAGGTTGGTGCGCAGGTAGTCGCGCGCATAGTAGCCGGCGTTTTCACCGGCGAGACGGATGAACAGGCGGCAACCGGCGGCAAACGCCTCGCTCTTGAAGAGGATCCCCTGCTCGCGGTCGGAAATCTCTCCGCTCCAGCCTTTGAAGTGGTCCCACCCGCTTTCGGCGATCGCCGTCGCTTCCTGTTCCAGCCGGCTGGCCAGGCGGGATATTTCGGGGCGGGTGTCGGCCCAGAGGGCCCCGGCCAGCGTGCCGGCCAGCATGATCGCCAAGAGAGTTCGCAGGATTCCGTTCATGGGCACCTCCCGGCCGGCCGGAAGTTTCGCCGGTCAGCCAAAACCATCATAACGAGGCGCCCCCCCGCTCGTCAAGTGCCGGCGGGGATTATTCCAGAAAGTCGCCGCGGGCGAGGATGCGGGTGGTGACCTCGATCTCGATCTGCCCAAACCGCTCCGACAAGGCGACCGCCCCCCCCTCGCACTCCAGCCGGGCCTGCGGCCCCATCAGGCCGCGGTCGCGCAGTACGGCAAAAGCCGCGGCCGAGCCGGTCGACGAGGCGGGGGTGCGGCCCACCCCCCGCTCCCAGAAGAGCACCCGGGCAAGCCCCGGGGCGACCCGGGTCACCACCTCGACGTTGACCCCAAAGGGAAAGATCGGGGCCTGGGCGAGTCGCCCCGCCTCCTTCTCCCAACCGGCTTCGTCCCCTTCGCAAAAAATTACCGCGTGGGGGTTGCCCACCGCTACCGGAAAGAACTCGATCCCCTGCCAGTTCAGC
>CAZTNO010000349.1:0-2345 GCA_964614865.1 uncultured Clostridia bacterium | reverse complement strand
CAGGAAGCGCTTCAACGGCCGGCCGAGGTCGCCACCTGCTGGAACCGGGTCCGGCGCACCTGCGGCGCAGTCCCCCCCGAAGCCACTTTCTTGCCCACGTACTCGATGCGGTCGCGGCAGGGCGGATGGGCCGAGAACACCTTGGCCTTGGCCTTTTCCCGTTCCTGAAGCTTGCCCAGCATCGACAGCAGGGCCGCGGGGCGATAGCCCGCCGCCTCGAGCACGACCAGGGCGCCCAGGTCGGCCTCCTTCTCCTGCCCCCGCGAATACCCCTTCTGCAACAGGGTGCCGGTGACGTCGAGGATGCTCCCCTGGAAGACCTTCACCACTTCGCTGGACCCCGAGGTCAGTTCACCGGCGGCGAATGTGCCCAGGGCCTTGGTCCGCTCCGACTTGATGGCCTTGACCGGGTCGCGAGACGAGAGGTGGCAGAGTTCGTGGGCGATCACCGCCGCCAGTTCGTCCTCGTTCTCGGCCGCGGCCAGCAGGCCGCGACTCAGCAGCACGATGCCGCCCGGAGCCGAAAAGGCGTTCAGTTCGGGAGTATCGAGCAGGGCGAAGCGGTAGCCGCCGAAGATCTCGGGACGGTCGCCGTGGACGGCCAGCCAGTGGCCGATCAGGTTCACGTAGCGGGTGGCGGCGGCATTCTTCCACAGGGGGTACTGGCCCATCAGGTTCGCAGCCACCGCCCGGCCGATAAAGTACTCCTCTTCCTCGGTGATCGGCCGCACCATGGCGGCCACCTTGCCGACCTTGTCGAGCTGCTTCTTGGCCTTGAGGAGCTTGTTGAGGTCGATCGCCCCCAGTCCCCCGGCCAGGGCGAGGACCAGCACGACGAATACGAAGCGGCGCAGGGTTTTCATTGCAGTTCTCCGTCCTTGGCGAAACGGCGGATCTCGTCGGAACTCACCGTCTGCCCCATCACCCAGTCAACCGCGGCGAAATCGTAGCCCTTCTGCCCGCGGATCTTCTGTTCGTTGGCTTCAGAGAACCCTTTGGCGGCCAGGGCCACCTCTTTCTCGCTCGCCCCCTTCTGCCCCGGCAGCGCCCCGGTCAGCGCCGAGCCGCCGTAGTTCACCGCCGAACGGTGGATGAACCCGGTCTTGCCGGTGGCGGTGCGCACCCGGTAGAAGCTGCCCTTCTCGTCGAGCACGGTCAACGTCTCGCTCTGCCGCACCTCGCCGACCGCCGATGACAGGAAGTCGGGCTTGTCCAGCAGCCGGGCTTTCTGCACCTGCACCTTGACCGACTTGGCCGCCAGGGCCAGGGGCACCAGCAGCAGGAACATCACCAGGGTTTTTCGTTTCATGGCTACTCCCTTGTGCTCAGCACAATGCTTCAACGTGAAACCCCCGCGGGCAATGCCCGGGGATCCTTTCCTCCCAGCCTGCGCGACCAAACGACGCGGACGATTTCCGAACGGGAAAAGAGGCGCATCGGCGGCCCCCAGGTGCCGGTCCCGGCACTGGTGACGATGGTGGCCCCGGGCAGGCGGGTCACCCCGGCCGGATAGCGGTAACTCAGGTGGACCAGCAGGTCCATCGGCGGGATCTGGCCGGCGTGGGTATGGCCCGAGAGCTGCAGGAAGACGCCGGCGGCCCGGGCCTCGGAAAAGCCGAAGGGGCGGTGGCGAAGCAGCAGCACCGGTTTCTTGCCGCGGTTTCCGGCCAGGGCCCGTTCGAGCGAGGGGCCGGCAAAACCGAAGCTCTTGCCCGCCTCGTCCTCGAGCCCGGCCAGGTAGAAGAAGCCCAGGTCCAGGCCCTGGTTGCGCAGCAGTTTCCAGTTGAAGCGGGCCGCATTGCGCTCGATGATCCCGATGCCGGCGTAGTACTCGTGGTTGCCTGGGATCACCACCACCCCGTGTCGCGGGCACAGTTCGCGCAGGGTGTCGCAGTACCTCTCGGCCCGGCAGACGTCGCCGTCGAACAGGTCGCCGGTGATCACCACCAGATCGGGGTCCAGGGCGCGGGTCTGGGCGATGAAGCCCTGCAGCCGCCGCTGGTTGACGATGCCGTCGAGGTGCAGGTCGGACAGCTGGACCACGGTGTAGGAATCGACTCCCGCAGGCAGGAAGTCGACCGCGATCTCCACCGTGCGCACCCGCGGCGGGGAGAGCCCCCGCCAGAGCGACACCGCCGACAGGGCCAGCGCCAGCACCAGCGCCAGCCAGGCCAGATAGGAGCGGGACTCGGAAAAGACCGAGGAGAGGAGCCACTCCAGCAGCAGGGTGGAGAACAGGATGGCGATGAACCCCAGCCAGATCGAGCCGGCACGCTGCAAGGGGGGGAGGTCGAACCGGCGGTGCAGGAACTCGCCGGCCACGACGCCGAGCGCCCCGAGCGCGA
>CAZTNO010000348.1:0-2354 GCA_964614865.1 uncultured Clostridia bacterium | reverse complement strand
ACGTCTGGGTCGACGGCGTGCCGCTGGGCCACCCGGTCTACAACCAGTACCGACCCGACATCGCCACCCTGTTTCCCGGCTACACCAACAGCGACGGGGCGGTGGGTTACTTCACCCTCGACACCACCTCCCTCGCCGATGGCGCCCACTCGCTCGCCTGGAGCGTCGAGGACGATCAGGGGCGGCTCGACGGCATCGGCAGCCGCTACTTCCAGGTGGCGCAGGGGGCAATCGGGGGGGGGGCAGGTTTGAAACCCGCCCCGGCCAAGGCTTTTCCGGAGAATGCCCAGGGGGATGCTTCGGTTCTCGGCTTTCTTTCCGAGGCAATCGCGATCGAGGACGACCTGCGCCCGCTGCGGGTGACCTGGGCTTTTGCCCACAAACAGGAGACGGTTTTCCCCGAAAGCGACGCCTTGCTGACCCTGGAGGCGCGGGTGGGGGAGCCGATCTCTGTCGACCTCGATCCGACCCGGAGCCCCGAAAACGATCGCTTTTCCTCTGCCGACAGGGCCTTGCCCGCTTTTATTGGCGGGCAGCGGGTCGGCACCCAGCTGCGTTCCCTGCCGATCGGCTCCCGGCTCGATCCCCGTACGGGGGTCTTCACCTGGCTGCCCGGCCCCGGGTTTGCCGGGGTTTTCGAACTGGAGTTCTTCCAGCGGCTGGACTCCGGCACCTTTTTACGGCGGCGGGTCGCCCTGCGGGTGGTCGTCCCCGGCAGCTGAACGAACCGTTGTTTTTAGGAACTTTTTGTCACCGCCGTTGACAAGAGTCTGCACTGCGCAGAAATGAGCCACACCGAATCGTGCCGGGAGAGGGCGGGGGCAAGTTTCGAAGTTGGCATCGCCGTTGCTTGAAGAAAGGCGGGGAGCGTTGCGTGGCGCTCGGGCCCCGTTCTACGGCCGGCTTGTCCAGGGCGCATCCCCACCAAGGAGGGACTCCATGCGTTGCACCTCGATCCGGTTCTGCTCCGGACTTCTCTTGGTTTTTGCCTTGGCGCTGCCGGTTGCCGGCCAGGCCGTCATCATCGACCACCACTGCCGCGACCTCCGCCTGATTCCCGAGTCGGCCATCCTCATGGCCAGGCAGAACCTGCACATCGCCTACGGGCATACCTCCCACGGTTCCCAGTTGACCGACGGTATGACCGGGCTGGTAGCCTTCGCCAACAACGGGGGGCTGGGCCTCGACTTGCCCACCGACATTTTTGCCTGGAACAACGGCGGAAGCGGGGGGGCATTGGATCTCCATGACTATGCCATGGGCGGCGATGTCGGCTACTACCCCGACTGGGTGAACAACACCCGCCGCTACCTGGGGAGTCCCAACCCGGCCACCGGCCGGGGGACCTTGAACGCCGACGTCAACGTGATCATCTGGTCGTGGTGCGGGCAGGTATCCTCCAAGACCCCGCAGACCATGCTCACCGAGTACCTGACGCCGATGAGCATTCTGGAAACCGACTATCCCGGGATCAAGTTCGTCTACATGACCGGCCACCTGGACGGTTCGGGCAGCGAGGGCAACCTGAACCTGCGCAACGAACAGATCCGCCAGTACTGCCGGGACCACGGCAAGATCCTGTACGACTTCGCCGACATCGAGAGCTATGACCCGGGCGGGGCGACTCACTACCTGCC
The DNA here is from genome assembly GCA_964614865.1 of uncultured Clostridia bacterium. GTDB lineage: Bacteria > Acidobacteriota > Aminicenantia > UBA2199 > UBA2199 > CAZTNO01. The sequence continues at coordinate 717 of CAZTNO010000348.1, read as the reverse complement.
GTTGTACTGCACCGACGGCTGCTGGTACGACAGCAACGGGGACGGAAATCCCTACGATGACCGCAACTGGGCCCAGGAGTGGCAGAACGGCCACACCCGGAACGTCGACTGGTACGACTGCTCGGCGGCCCACACCGAACCGCTGAACGGTAACCTGAAGGCCTACGCGGCCTGGTGGCTATGGGCCCGCCTGGCCGGGTGGCAGGGGACGGCCAACCAGGCCCCGTTCGGCAATTTCGACACCCCGGCCAGCGGGAGCACCGTGCGCTCCAGCGTTGCGGTGACCGGCTGGGCGCTCGACGATGCCGGCGTGGAGTCGATCAAGATCTACCGCGAAGAGGGCGGAACGCTGGCCTTTGTGGGCGACGGCGTGCTGATCGAGGGCGCGCGGCCCGACGTCGAAGCGCTCTATCCGACTCTGCCCCATGCCTCCCGCGCCGGCTGGGGGTACATGATGCTGACCAACTTTTTACCCCACGGGGACGGAGTGTACCGGCTGCATGCCATCGCCCGCGACGGCGAGGGAGGCGAAACCGATCTCGGCACCCGCGTGATCACCGTCGACAACGCGAGCGCCACCCTGCCCTTCGGCACCATAGACACCCCGGAGCAGGGCGTGTCGATTTCGGGGAGTTCGTACGTCAACTTCGGCTGGGCGCTGACCCCGGGCACGGCCCACATTCAGACCGATGGCTCGACCATCCAGGTGTGGGTCGA
>CAZTNO010000347.1:0-2411 GCA_964614865.1 uncultured Clostridia bacterium | reverse complement strand
GAGCCGGGTGTGGCCGAGGTCCTCGGCTGCGGAGGGGAAGACCCTTTCCGGGTGATGGGGGCCGGTTTTTTCCTGGGGATCGGGACGCTGGCTGCTCATGGTCGCTGCTCCTCTCGGTTGTCGCTCCCGGCCTCTGCCTGCGGGGCGCCCGTTTTTTGCCATGATACCATGGGCAAGGTCTGCTGGGCGATTCGTGCCGGTTTGTGCTACTATCCCCTGGTGGCTTGTCGGTTGTCAAGGAAAAGGTGAAAAGGGGGAACCCATGGATCCATCGATTTTGTCGCCGGAACTGCTGGAGCGGATCGACGCCTACTGGCGCGCCGCCAACTACCTGTCGGTCGGCCAGATATACCTCTACGACAATCCGCTGCTCCGGGAGCCGCTTTCGTTTGCACACATCAAGCCGCGCCTGCTCGGTCACTGGGGCACCACCCCGGGGTTGAACTTCATCTATGTCCATCTGAACCGCCTGATCCGCCAGTACGACCTTTCGACCCTCTTCATCACCGGCCCCGGCCACGGTGGACCCAGCCTGGTGGCCAACGCCTACCTCGAGGGTACCTACAGCGAGGTCTATCCCGAGGTCTCTTGCGACGAGGCCGGCATGAAGAGGCTGTTCAAGCAGTTCTCTTTCCCCGGCGGGGTCCCCAGCCACGTGGCTCCCGAAACTCCGGGTTCGATCCACGAGGGGGGGGAATTGGGCTACGCGCTCTCCCATGCGTTCGGGGCGGCCTTTGACAATCCCGATCTGCTGGTCGCCTGCGTGATCGGCGACGGCGAGGCCGAGACCGGGCCGCTGGCCACCTCCTGGCATTCCAACAAGTTCCTGAACCCGGCAATCGACGGGGCGGTGTTGCCCATTTTGCACCTGAACGGCTACAAGATCGCCGGCCCCACCGTGCTGGACCGCATCCCGCGAAGCGAACTGATCGACCTCTTCCATGGCTATGGCTACGAGCCTCACCTGGTGGAGGGCGACGACCCGGCGACCATGCACCCGCTGATGGCTTCCGCCCTCGACCGGGCCTGGGTTGAAATCGCCAGGATCCAGCGAGAGGCGAGAGAGCACGGGGTCACCACCCGGCCGCGCTGGCCGATGATCATTCTCCGCACCCCCAAGGGCTGGACGGGGCCGAAGGTGGTGGACAACCGGCAAGTCGAGGGGAGTTGGCGCTCCCACCAGGTGCCGATGGGGGAGATGAGTCAGCCGGGCCACGTGGGTATCCTGGAAGAGTGGATGCGGAGCTACCGCCCGCGGGAGCTGTTCGACGAGGCGGGCCGGCTGCGTCCCGAGTTGGCCGGGCTGGCCCCGGTGGGCGAGCGGCGGATGAGCGCCAATCCCCATGCCAACGGGGGGCAGTTGCTCCGCGACCTCGAGCTGTCCGATTTTCGCCGCCACGCCGTGGCGGTACCCGCCCCCGGGGCGGTCATTGCCGAGGCGACGCGGGTCCAGGGCAAGTTCATGCGCGACGTGGTGCGGGACAACCCGACCCACTTCCGCGTCTTCAGCCCCGACGAGACCACCTCCAACCGCTGGGGCGACCTCTTCGAGGTGACCGACCGCTGCTGGGTGGCAGGGATCCTGCCCGGCGACGACCACGTCGCCCCGACAGGACGGGTGCTGGAGATGCTCAGCGAGCACCAGTGCGAGGGCTGGCTCGAGGGCTACCTGCTGACCGGGAGGCACGGCTTCTTCTCGTGCTACGAGGCTTTCATCCACATCGTCGATTCGATGGTCAACCAGCACGCCAAGTGGCTCAAGGTGGCGGCGGGCATCCCCTGGCGCCGGCCGGTGGCCTCGTTGAACTTCTTGCTCACCTCCCACGTCTGGCGCCAGGACCACAACGGCTTCAGCCACCAGGACCCGGGGTTCATCGACCACGTGGCCAACAAGAAGGCCGAGGTCGTCCGCATCTACCTGCCGCCCGATGCCAACACCCTGCTGTCGGTGACCGACCACTGCCTGCGCAGCCGTGACCTCGTGAACGTGATCGTTGCCGGCAAGCAACCCGCCCCGCAGTGGCTGGACATGGCGGCCGCCGAGCGTCATTGCGCCGCCGGCCTGGGTGTCTGGGAATGGGCGGGGAACGATGGCGGCGGGGAGCCCGACGTGGTCATGGCCTGCTGCGGTGATGTGCCGACCATGGAGACCCTGGCAGCCGTCGACCTGTTGCGCCGCCGTCTGCCCGAGGTGAAGGTGCGGGTGGTCAACGTGGTCGACCTGATGCGACTGCAAACCAAAGGCGAGCACCCCCACGGTTTGAGCGAGGAGGAGTTCGACGTGCTGTTCACCCGCGACCGGCCGATCGTCTTCGCCTACCACGGCTATCCGCTCCTGATCCACCGCCTGACCTACCGCCACACCAACCACGAGAACCTCCACGTGCACGGGTTCCGGGAGGAGGGGACGA
>CAZTNO010000346.1:0-2413 GCA_964614865.1 uncultured Clostridia bacterium | reverse complement strand
CGACCCGACCCATTCCGCCGAGACGCTCCCGGCAGGGGAGGAACTGCTCGCCGGAGAGCGGGAGCGTCGGTTGCGGCAGGCGTTGATTCAACTGCCGGCGCGGCAGCGACTGGCCATGATTCTGGCCAGTTTCGAGGACAAGTCGTACGAAGAGATCGCCGCTGCCATGGAGGTTTCGGTACCCACGGTGGAATCGCTGCTCTATCGGGGGCGGAAAAAGCTGGCCGACTTGCTTGGGCCGTTGCGCGAACGAGGTGAGATTTGAGCGCTGGTTTTTCGCGGGCAGGTCAGTCTAAAGAGTTGAGATGAGCATTGGTTGCAAAAAAGCGCAAAAGCGCGTTTCGTTGGCCCTCGATCACCGGCTGGGTACGGCCGGCAAGGATCTGCTCGATCGCCATCTTGCCACGTGTCCCCAATGCCGGGAGTGGAGCCGTGAGCAGTCGTGGCTACTCGCCCAGGTGGAAACGTTGCCCGGGCTCGAGCCTTCGCCGGGTTTTCACGCTGCCCTCCTCGCCCGCATCGAAAACAGTTCGCCCCGCCCCCTCTCCTGGGGACAGATCCTTTTCACCCGCCCCCTGGCGATGCGGGCCGCGGTTTTTTTGGTGTTCGTGAGTTCGACCCTGCTGGGAGTATTCCTGGGGGTTCGCCTCGACCGGCCCGCTTCCGAGGCCACCGCCCAGGCATTCAGCCAGGCCCTCCACCTCGATGCCTTCGCCGATGCGCCGACCGGCTCGTTCACCGCCGCCTACGAGCGACTGCTTCGCGGAGAGTTCGAATGAAACGCTGGCCACTGGCCGTTTTATTGGTGATCTCGCTGGGGGTCAACATCGGCTTCGTGCTGCGGCAGGTATGGCCCCGGCTCGGCCCCGAAAAGACGAAAATGGAGGCCGGCTGGCAGACCGACCCCATGAAGCGCCACCTGGGTTTGAGTGCCGAGCAGGCCACGCGCATGGAGGGCGAGCGCAAACAGGTCGTGGCCCGGGTTCAGCCCTGGCAGGAAGAGCTCAGCCGCAAGCGGGCCGAACTGTTCGCCTTGATCAAGAAACAGGATGCAGCCGACCAGGATCTGGACCAGATCCTGGGCGAAATCGCCCGGTTGCAGACGGCGATCGAAAAGGAGTTCATCCTCCATTCGCGGAAAGTTCGCGGCGGGTTCGATCCCGCCCAGCTGCGCAAGTTCGAAGGGTGCCTGGAGCGGGAGCTATGCCCCGGAATGAGGATGGGACCATCCTGTGCTTCCCGGCAATCTGCGGGTGATACCAGGAAAACCGCGGGATGCTCGAATCCCGATGAAAATAAAAATACCGACCCACCAAGTAAACCAAAAAAGGAGGTTGAATAACCTATGAACGGGAAAAAGATTTTCGGAGTGATGGCCGTGGCAGCTTTCGTGGTCTTCGGGGCGATCGGATCGCTCCAGGCGAGCGATGAGGTCAAGAAACCGTGCGACCAGCAGAAGGTGGCCGAGCAGGGTTGCCAGTCGGCCCAGGGTTGCCAGATGATGCAGAAGATCCCCAATCTCACCGCTGAGCAGAAAGGCCAGCTGGAGAAGCTGCATGCCGAACACCAGAAGATGATGGCCGAAGCCAAAGCCGACATGCAGAAGAAGGTGATGGCGCTGCTCACCGACGAGCAGAAGGCCAAGCTCGGCAAGATGGATTGCGGCACGACCGCCCACGCCAAGTGCGGAAAGACCGAGGCCAAAGGGTGCGGCGAAAGCAAAGCCGGCCATGAGTGCAAGCAGGTAGCCAAGCCGGTGGAGACCAAGGCCGGTTGCGCTGCGAATTGCGCTCACGAAAAAGCCAAGGGCCAGACTCCGAAGGCTGTGGAAGAAAAGAAGTAATCGGGGTTCCCACTCTCGACCCATCGGGGCGGCGGCAACGCCGCCCCTTTTTTTTTACGCAATCCCAAACGGGCGTTTTTGCCGGGCGTTCGGGGCTGTGCTAGAATGGCCAGGTCCGGCATTACCCGATCTCGAAGGTTTAAGCCGGCGGGAGATCAGCCCATGAAGGCAGCGGATGTGATCGTCATCGGGGGCGGAATCGTCGGCCTGGCCACGGCCAAAGCTCTGGTGGAAGAGACCGGAGCCTCGGTGTGCCTGCTCGAGAAAGAGGACCGGCTGGCGGCCCACCAGACCGGCAACAACAGCGGGGTGATCCATTCGGGGCTCTACTACAAGCCCGATTCGCTCAAGGCCCGCAACTGCGTCGAAGGCCGGGAGCTGCTCTATCGCTTCTGCCAGGAGCGGGGCATCGCCGCCGAGCGGTGCGGCAAAGTCGTGGTGGCCACCCGCCAGGAAGAGCTGCCGGCGCTGGCAGAACTCGAACGGCGCGGAGGCGCCAACGGCCTGGAGGGGCTCCGTCGCCTGTCCGGGGAGGAACTCCGCGAGGTCGAACCCCACGTCCGCGGTATC
>CAZTNO010000345.1:0-2446 GCA_964614865.1 uncultured Clostridia bacterium | reverse complement strand
GGAAGAGGGGTTTTCGGGTACAAGGAGGGCATGGAATGGCCGGTACGGATCGGAGCGGTGTTGTTTGCCTATCGCAGCGTGACCCCCCTGCCCGTCCTGATCGGCGTCGTGCTGCTCGCCCAAGCGCCCGGGGGCCGCTGGCTGGGTTCCCGCACCCTGGTGGGCCTGGCCATCGCCCTGCTGGGCGAGGCGGTGCGCATGCTGGCCGTCGGCTACTCGGCCGAGGGCACCTCGGGCCGCGAAGACTACCTGCGCGCCGAGAGCCTCAACGAAACGGGGCTCTACTCGCTGGTACGCAACCCCCTCTACCTGGGCAACCTGGCCATCTACGGCGGGCTGCTGCTGGCGTACGGCCACCCGCTGGCCTTGGTCATCGGCCTGGCGTTGCTGGCCGCCCAGTACTGGTTCATCGTCGCCGCCGAGGAGCACTACCTTGCCGGGCAATACGGAGAAGCGTTCGCCGCCTACTGCCGGCGCATCCCCCGCTTCTTGCCCTGCCTGCGCCGCCCCTCCTGGCCGGCCACCCCTTTTCTCTGGAAGAAAGTGCTCTACAAGGAAAACGACTCGCTGTTCAACCTGCTGGTCGTCTTCCTGCTGGTGCTGGCCTGGCGCCCCCCCCGGCTGACCGCCTCGCGGCCCCACTTCTGGCTATGGCTCGGCACCCTGGCCGTGCTGGTCATCCTCTACCTGGGGGTCAAGATCGCCAAGCGGAGGGTGTTCCGTTCGGCACCCTGATCTCGGTCGCCCCCCTCCCCCTGCCCATCCCCTGGGTGGCCATCGGTCGTCGCCTCTACCCCGATCGGCGTCCGCTCCGCCCCTGCGAACGGGAATGGGTGACCCAAGCCTGGCCGTCGACCGAGCCGCGGGCCCGCCACCTGACCCTGCCGGTGAAAATAAACCAATCCCGGGTGACGATCTCCGGCGGCGAAACGATCGATTCGGCCACCCTGGCCCGCCACCTCCACGGTTGTTCGGTGATGACCCTGCTGGCCGTCACCCTGGGACCGGCCCTCGAGGATCAGGGCCGGCACTGGCGGACCGAGGGGGATCTGTGGCGCGCTCTGGTGCTCGATGCCGCCGGATCGGAGGGGGTGGAGGCGGGCATCGCCCTGATGGCGGGGCAACTGGAACGGGAGATCCGGCTGCACGGCCAGTTTCCCACCCGCAGGTACTCGCCGGGCTACGGTGACTTTGCCCTGTCCTGCCAAGAGTTGTTCTTGCATTACCTGGCCCTGGCGGAGTGGGGGCTGACCCTCACCCCCGCCTGGCTCTGGATTCCCGAAAAGACCGTCACCGCCGTGATCGGCTGGAGAAAACATGAAGCCCTTTCTTGACGTGCTGGGAAAAAACGTGCTGGTCGGCGACGGGGCCATGGGTTCGCTGCTGGCCAGCCGCCTGAACGGTCCCTTCATCGCCGACGAACTGGTCCTCTCCCATCCCGAGCTGATCGGGCAGATCCACCGGGAGTACGCCCATGCCGGGGCCTCGTTTCTGACCACCGCCACCTTCGGTGCCTCGCCGTTGAAACTTGCGGATGCCGGACTCGCCCCGCGCTTCGAGCTGATCAACCGGGCGGCGGTGGCGCTCGCCCGGAAGGCTGCTGGCAGTAGCGCCTACGTCGCCGGCGACATCGGGCCGCTGGGGAGATTGATCGAACCCGGCGGCGATTTCCCGTTCGCCGCGGCAGTCGCCGAGTTCGCCGCCCAGGCCAACGTGCTCGGGCAGGCGGGGGTCGACTTCATCCTGGTCGAGACCATGACCGATCTGCAGGAGCTGCGGGCTGCGGCGGTGGGCATCCTCTCCGCCGTATCGCTGCCGGTGATCCTGTGCATGAGTTTCACCGAAGGGGAGCGCTCGCTGTCGGGCGCTGATGCCAACGTACTTGCCGCCGCCGGCTCGTTTCCCGGAGTGGCGGGCCTCGGCCTCAATTGCGGGGCGCTCCCTGCGGATACCGCCCGGGTGGTGCAAACGATGCTGGACGCCACCGCCCTCCCCCTGCTGTGCCAACCCAATGCCGCCCTGCCCGCCGGCCCCGCCGGCGCGGGGTTTTCCCTCTCCCCCGCCGAACTGGCCGGACTGCTGGCCCCGCTGGTCGAGAAAGGGCTGGCCATTGCCGGCTCCTGCTGCGGTTCGACCCCCGACCACACCGCCGCCCTGGCCAGCGCTTTCGCCGGGAGGGCGGTTTCCCTGCGCCACGTCGCCGGCGGGCTGGTTTTGGCCTCGCCGACCCGCGCCGTGCGCCCCTCGCCCGGCAAGATATTCCTGATCGGCGAGCGGATCAACCCCGCCGGGAGAGCCGCCCTGCGCCGCGAGTTGCTGGGGGGGAGCATCTCCCGCGCCCTCGCCGATGCCCGCGAGCAAACCGCCGCGGGAGCCGATGCCCTCGACGTCAACGTCGGCGTGCCCGGCATCTCGCCAGGCACGGTGCAGGCCCTCGCCGCCTCGC
>CAZTNO010000344.1:0-2452 GCA_964614865.1 uncultured Clostridia bacterium | reverse complement strand
GAATGAAGGCGATCATCTTCCTGCCTGCCGTACTGGGAGCACTTCAGCGGGTCGGCCTCGACCACCTGGCAGGTCAGCCGGGTCTAGGAATGGCGGCAGGTTCTCTTGTCCGGGGCATCGTCCATCACCACGGGCAACGACTCCTCCTCCAGGCCCAGTCTCTTTCGCTGGAAAACAGAACCCGACTGGGGTCAGGGAACCTTGGCTGCCGGCGCGTTGGCCTGGAGGTAGGCCAGCACCCGCCGCGGCGAATGGCCCTTCCCCTCCTCGAGGATGCCCGAATTCTGGGTGCTCAGCAGGGTGCCCGCGGAGTCGAGCACGGCCAATGACGGATAACCGAAACCTTCCAGCCGGTACTTCTTGAGCAGATCCTGGTTGAGCGGCTCGTTCTTCTTTTCGCCGATGTCGACCAGGATCAGGATGTACGAATCCTTCAGCAGGCGGGCGACCTTCTGGTCTGCCGCAAACAGCTCATGCAGGCGGTGGCACCAGGGGCACCAGTTGGCACCGAACATCAGCAGCAGGTGGCGGTTCTCGGCTTTTGCACGGGGCAGGGCCGCGGCAATCACCGTCGGCACGTCCAGCGCGGGATCGTAGATCGGCGCCTTCACCGGCTTGTCCGCCCCCCCCAGGGGGGCCAGCAGGCCCCCCACCAGCACGACCGCGAGCAGCCCCCCCTGCCAAAAGCGATTTCGACAATTCATGGTTTTTTCTCCCGTTCTCCCGGTTCGTCCTCAATCGACCGTGATCGTCTTGGACACGTTTTTTGGCACGTAGGGGTGCACCCAATGGTTTTCGATGCGCACCGAGTTGAGGTACTTCATCTTGGCCACCGACATCTTGAGGGCCAGGAGCTGCAGTACCAGCGCTGCCTGGAAAACGAAGACGTTGCGATCGGAACTGCCCGGGATGCGGATGAACTTGGCGTAGTAGGTTTCGATCCCGGCGGGCCGGCCATCGACGGCCTTGCGCAACTCCTCGTCGTCCTCGGCGATCAGGATCACATCGGCGCCGCGGATCTTGTGGGTGTGGACCTGCGAGATGGTGATCCGCCGGTCGCGCTCGTCGGGAGAGCAGACAAAGAAGAGGGGGTAATTCGAGAAGTAGCGCTCGGCATTCGCCTGCGTGCGGAACTTGCGGTACAGCTGATCGGTCAGGGTGTCATCCCCCCCGGCCAGGGGAAAATCCCGGAAACGGAAATCGCGTACCCGGTCGAGCATTTCGGTCAGCGAATTCCACCCGCCAGGCTGTTCCCGGCAGGATTTGATCGACTCCATCATCCCCTCGGCCACGTCGGAGAGGAGGTGCTCCAGGTCGCGGAACGAGTAGATCGTGTTCTTGCCCAAAATTGTGTTGGGCCCGTGCTTGAACTCGGCCGAATCGTATCCCTGGGCGTGGTTGAGCACCACTTCGCGGATCTTGAGCGCCCCTTCCTGGGCGAGCCCGATCAACGACGTGCCCAGGATGTGGATCGACGGCTTGAGGTAGAGACGCAACGCCACCTCGGCCACGTCCTCGTCGACCGTCTGCAGGGTCAGGTCGATCAGGTTGCGGACCCGTTCCAACCTGGCGCGGACCTCGGCTTCAGTTGCCACCATCGAATTGGCCAGCAGGTAGAAGATGGCCACCTGGGAGACGAACGACTTGGTGGCGGCGACGGCGATGTCGGGGCCGCACAGGATCGGCAGGAAGAAATCCGATTTTTCCTGGGGGATGGTCGAGTTTTCGTTGTTGACAATCGAAAGGAGGGGGATGCGCTTGCCGTGCACCTCGCGGATGTCGTTGTAGATGTCGACCAGGTCTTTGGTTTCGCCCGACTGGGTGATGCCGACCACCATGTCGCGATCCCTCATGCCGCCGAGGTAGGCCGAGCGGAACAACCCCGGGTTGCAGGGGATGATGGCGCACTGGCTGATGTTGTTGAAGAAAGTGCCACCTAGCAGCGAGGCGTTGTAGGATGTCCCCGAACCGATGAAGAAGATCCGCCCCCCGGCTTCGTGGCGATCCTTCAACAAATCGATCAGCTGGTTCTTGAAGCGAATCACCTTGCGTTTCTTTTTCCAGACCACGATTTCGTCGAGCACAAGGAGTTTGCAAAGCAGCCCCGGCTCGAGGTCGTAGATTTCGTGAAAGAGTTGCCCCTCGTCGGAGGAGAAGCGGGGCCCCTCCGTATCCGAACACCACCCTGCGGGCAGTTCCCCTTCCAGCGTGGTGAAACGCGGCCCCCCCACCAGCTCCCGGAACTGGCTCAGCAACCGGGCCGGATCGAACACCTCGTAGAGTTTGAGCAAGTCGAAGATCAGGCTCTTGCAGTCCAACTCGTGTTTCTCGAAAACCTCGAACAGACGATCCTCTCCGTCTTTCAGAAAGTAGTATCTCAGGAGCTGGTCGAGGCCTGCGGAGGTGGAGAAGATCTCCTGCTCCATGAAGAAGTGGTACTTTTGCTGCAGGG
>CAZTNO010000343.1:0-2461 GCA_964614865.1 uncultured Clostridia bacterium | reverse complement strand
GGAATCAAGAAATATCGCTCTACCCCCTTGACTCGGCACTTCTAATGGGCGTCCCCAGGCCGTGCGGGGCTTGAATCGGGGCCCGGTCGTGGTAAGATCGGGACCATGACTCCACCCGACACGTCTGCGCCATCCGGAACTCAAGTCCCGCCCCCTGCCGTGTTGATCGAAGCCCTCGACCTGCACAAGGGGTTTGACCTGCCCGCCGGGGGGAGGTTGGAGATCCTGCGTGGGTTGTCGCTGGCCGTCCACGCCGGCACCGTGACCGCCATCTCGGGCGCTTCGGGCTCGGGCAAGAGCACCCTGCTACACATCCTCGGTTCACTGGACCGGCCCGACCGCGGCGAGATCCGTTTTCGCGACCGTTCGATCCTGAACCTGACCGGCCGGGAATTGGCCGCCTTCCGCAACCGGGTGATCGGTTTCGTCTTCCAGTTCCACTACCTGATGCCCGAATTGAACGTGGAAGAGAACGTGGCCACCCCCTTGCTGCTGGCAGGCGAACGCAAACGGCCCTCGCTGGAGCGGGCCCGCGCCCTGCTCGCCGAGGTCGGTCTCGACGGTCGCGGCGACGCCATGCCCCATCACCTGTCGGGGGGGGAGAAGCAGCGGGCGGCCATCGCCCGTGCGTTGGTGGGGAATCCCGAGCTGCTGCTGGCCGACGAACCCACCGGCAGCCTCGATTGGCAGTCGGGCAAGGCGGTGTTTGATCTGCTGGCTGGGTTGATCGTGCGGCGCGGCCTGACCGCCGTGGTGGTCACCCATAACCCGCAACTCGCCGCCCTGTGCCACCGCACCTTGCGCCTCGACCAGGGCTTGTTGCTCCAGGACTGAGCCCGATCTTTGCCGGCGACACCTTCCGGGGCTTGGGGCCCATGGCAATGCCACCTTGACAATCCGGGCCAAAACTCCCTATCATGGCGCTCTGGGATCACCACCCAGCAGGAGGCCTGAATGAAGAACGTGTTGGCGGTCATCCTCGGCGGCGGCAGGGGATCCCGCCTGTTCCCCCTCACCAAGTACCGTGCCAAGCCGGCGGTGCCGATCGGCGGCAAGTTTCGCCTGATCGACATCCCCATCTCCAACTGCCTGCACTGGGATATTCGCAAGATCTACGTGTTGACCCAATTCAACACCGCCTCGCTGCATCGCCACATCACCTCCACCTACAAGTTCGACACCTTCAGCGAGAGCTTTCTGCACATCCTTGCCGCCCAGCAGACCATGGAAGACTCCGACTGGTACCAGGGGACCGCCGATGCCGTGCGCAAGAACCTCCCCTATATCATGAACCAGAAGGTGGACTACGTGGTGATCCTGTCGGGCGACCAGCTCTACCGGATCGATCTCAAAGAGTTCCTCGATTTTCACCGCGATTCGCATGCCGAGATCACCATCGCCGCCAAGCCGGTCCCCCGGGCCCAGGCCCACGATTTCGGCATCTTGCAGGTGCACGAAGACAAGCGGATCCACCGTTTCGTGGAGAAGCCCAGCGATCCCGCCCTGCTTGACCAGCTTCGCACCCCGCAAGAGGTGCTGGCCGGCGCCGACCCCAAGCTCGACATGATCGCCTCGATGGGCATCTACGTGTTCAACAAGAAGGCCCTGCTCGACGTGCTCATGGGCAACACCTTCGAAGACTTCGGCAAGCAGATCATCCCCGGAGCGATCCAGGCCAAGAACGTCTTTGCCTACGTGTTCGACGACTACTGGGAGGACATCGGCACCATCCACTCCTTCTTCGAGGCCAACCTCGACTTCGCCAGCCCGGTGCCCAAGTTCAACTTCTACGACGAGGAGCGACCGATCTACACCCGCAAGCGGTTTCTCCCCGGCTCCAAGGTCGAGAACTGCGAAATCCACTACTCGTTGATTTCGGACGGAGCCATCATCGAGGGGTCCAAGCTGGTCAACACCATCATCGGCAATCGCTCGCTGCTCAGCGCCAACAGTTACCTGGAACGGGTGATCATGATGGGGGCCGATTACTACGAATCGGTCGAGGAGCGGCGAATCAACGACGAGCAGCACCGGGCGCCGATCGGCGTGGGGAGGAACTGCGTGATCAAGAATGCCATCCTCGACAAGGACGTGCGCATCGGCAATTCGGTGTGGATTGTCAACGACAAGAAGCTCAACTTCTTCGACGCCGACAACTACCACATCCGCGACGGCATCGTGGTGGTGCCCAAGCACGCCTTCATTCCCGACGGAACGGTCATCTAGCCATTTTCAAGGAGAGGGTCATGAAACGAATCGTGCCACTCGGGGTGTTGCTCGGTCTGCTGTCGTTACTGGCGGGGGCCACCGATCCGGGCAAGCGCCTCACTTTTGAACAGGTTTTCCAGAACCAGGGCGAGCCGTTGCTTGGCAAACTGCCCATGGTCGCCGGTTGGCTCGATAACCAGAGGTTCCTCGAGATGCGCGAGGGCAAGTTGTTCACGGTCGAAGCCCGTTCGGG
>CAZTNO010000342.1:0-2468 GCA_964614865.1 uncultured Clostridia bacterium | reverse complement strand
CGGGGTCTTTGGGCGCATCGGCATTCCGGAGGGCGGCGACGGCCAGTTGGTCGCAGCGTTCGTTGTCGGGGTGACCGCTGTGGCCGGCCACCCACTCGATGGTCAGCTCGTGACGGGCGCACAGGTCGAGGAGCCGGGCCCACAAATCGGCGTTGATCGCCTTCTCGCCCCGGGGGTTGCGTTTCCAACCGTTGCGCCGCCAGCGCTCGGCCCAACCCTTTTCGATGGCATTGGCCACGTACCGGGAATCGGTCACCAGCTTCACCCGGCAGGGCTCGCGTAGTGCTTCCAGCCCGGCAATCACCCCCATCAGCTCCATGCGGTTGTTGGTGGTGTGGCGATAGGCTCCGGAGAGCTCGCGGCGCTTGTCGCCCCAGGCCAGAATGGCGGCCCAGCCGCCGGGGCCGGGGTTGCCCGAGCAGGCGCCATCGGTGGTCAGGATTACTTGTTTTGCCGGCGACTTCATGGTGAGAGGGATATTACCACAGCCGGTTCTGCGGGCGAAGCGACCCCGTCAGACCGGAGGCGAAAGGGCCTGCCAGCAAATCGGCGGTGGTGCCGGTAAACACGAGCCGGCCGCCTTCCAGGACCACGCTGCGGAAAGAGAGGCGGCGGACCGATTCCAGTTCGTGGGCGATCAGCAGGGCGCCGATCGACCGTTCAGCCAGGAGTCTTGCCAGATCGTCGATCAAACGGGTAACCAGGGGCGGGTCGAGGCGGGCGAACGGCTCGTCGAACACCAGGTAGGCGGGGCGAGCGACCAGGGCGCGGGCCAGCACCACCCGCTGCAGCTCCCCTCCCGACACCTGGTGGGGGAGGCGCTGGCCAAGATCGGGAGAGAGGCCCAGGTGGGCAAGCATCTCCAAGGCGCGATGGTTCGCCTCGTCGGCGCTGTGGCCGGACAGCCGCAGGGGTTCGGCGACGGTTTTTCCCAAAGGCCAGCAGGGGTTCACCGCGGCAAACGGGTCCTGGCAAATCAACGGGTTCGTCCGGGCCAGGGTGCCGGAGGGCCAGTGGGCCACCGGGCGGCCGCAGTAGACAATATCTCCCTCGTCCCAGCCGATCCGACCGCACAGGAGGCGGGCCAGGGTCGTTTTGCCGGCTCCCGAAGTTCCGACCACCGCGGTCACCCCGCTGGCCGGGATGTCCAAGGTGATCTGCTCCAGGATCGGGACGCGTTGCCTTCCCCGGCCGGTAAAGACCGACACCCCGGCCAGCCCGAAGCGGGGGGGGGACGGCATCACTCTTTGCTGCTGACTCCGGGCAGGAGGTCCTCCAACACGTCCTTGTGCACGGTGTAGGTGAGCATCTTGAGCTGGACGTAGTCGCCGCGGAACATGTAGTAGCCGGGAAAGCGGCCCCAGTGCGCCGAACGGCCCGAATCCTTGATCAGAAACCAGTCGTGGCCCTTATGGTGGACGTATCCCACCAGGTGGATGCCGTGGTCGTCCTCGGTGGTGTGGTTGGCGATGCGGAATTCCCGGCTGTCCTGATCGATCGCCTCGGCCGGGATATCGAAGGTGGGTACGAAGCAGACGTCGCTGGCGCCGATCTTGCCCGGTTCCGAGACATCGCCGCCGATGGCCACGGTGTACCCCTTGCGGGTGGCGGCGACGATCCGCTGGTACCAGAGGTTCAACGGCAAGTTGACGTAGTCCCGGCTGCGCCACCAGTTGTCGGGGACGCGGAATTCACCGCGGCTGAAAAAAGGGAAGTAACGGGTCGACATCACTTCGACGTAGTCGTCGAGGTCAAGGCCGGTTTCTTTTGACAGAAACTCGGCGGGGGTCATGGTTTTGCCGGCGAAGACGAAGCTGTTCGGGGGGGAACCGAGGTGCTTGTTCAGGATCACCCGCAGGTGGTTTTCGACATCGCCAGCCAGCCACGACTTTTCCCGCTCGACCAGGTCGAGGTAGGCGCGCACTTCGGCAATCAACCCGACGTGATCGTGTCGGGCCTCTCCGGTCGGCAGGCCGGGATACGCCTCGGCAGGGACGATGCCGTACTTTTTCCAGATCCGGGGCAGGGCGTTCGCCTCTCCGCCCTCGGCCACCAACGATTCGCCGCGGGTCTCCACCCAGTGGCGGACCTTTTCCAGGTATTCGTGGTAGACGGTCCACATCTCCGACAATTTGATCTTCTTGCCGGTCAGGCGGAAGATCTCCGCTTCGTAGAACGAGGTGGCGGAGAAGCTCCAGCAGGTGTTGGTGGCGTACTGGGCCACCGGGGCGAAGTGGAAGGGGGCGCGGAAAGCCTCGAGCGAGGGGGGCGGCAACACGCCGGTCAGATCGGATCTCAACGTGTCGGGTTTCTCGCCCTTTTTTTTGGTTTCGAGCTCTGTGCGGATCCGGGCAGTCTGTTCACCGGCGGCCTGGTCGCGGAGTTCACGGGCTTTGTCCATCTCCAGTAGCACCGGGTCTTCGAAGGGTTTTTCGTAGACCACCTTGTTTTTCCGGGTTTGGGCCCCC